>JAFRVK010000046.1 GCA_017441765.1 Erysipelotrichaceae bacterium | reverse complement strand
TGTTCTATACAGGCGGTAATGACTCCATGGATACCGTTGCGGCATTGTCACAGTATGCCAGAGAACACAACATCGAAGGTCACCGTTTCGTGGGCTGCCCGAAAACAGTCGATAACGACCTGATGCATACGGACCACTGTCCGGGATTCGCAAGCGCTGCGAAATTCATCGCTACGACTGCCTTGCACACCTGGCTGGATGTCAATGTCTATACCAGACAGGAAGTCTTCATTCTGGAAACAATGGGTCGTGATGCAGGCTGGCTGGCTGCAAGCGCATGTCTGTCCGGTGTTGTCGATATCGTGATCCTGCCGGAAGTTGCATTTGAAAAGGAAGTCTTCCTGGCAGAAGTCAGAAGATGCATCGAAGAAAAGAACAAGTGCTATGTCGTTGTTTCTGAAGGATGCAAGTACGCTGATGGCACTTATATCGCTGCAGGTGAGGCAAAGGGCGATGGCTTCGGTCATGCGATCCTTGGCGGTGCAGGCCAGGCTTTGAAGGCAATGATCCTGGAAACAGGAACTGCTGAAAGATGCAAGGTTCAGGATCTTTCTACCGCACAGAGATGTTTCGCGTCTGGCCAGTCACTGGTCGATGTCACAGAATCCTTTGAATTAGGCATGTCTGCCCATATGCATTCCGTCGACGGCAAGTTCACCGGCAAGATGGTCGGTATCAAACGTAAGGATCAGGAAGAATATGATGTTGACTTTATCACGATCGATGCAGATAAGGTAGCCAACTTCGTAAAATCCTTCCCGGCAGAATGGATCCTGCCAAATTACCGCGGTATCACGGAAGAGGCATACAGATATCTCAGACCTCTGATCGTCGGTTCTCCGGTCGTCATCTATGCAGATGGCATTCCGGCATACGTCAAGCCATACTACATGCGTTAAACATCGAAAGCGATCAAACGATCGCTTTTTCTTTACTTTGGATTGAAAACATTTACATAGAAATTTGAAAACCTGATTCATTCTTTGAAATATTTACATCAAATATGTTGAAATGTTTCTGATTTATGATAAACTAGATTTATACAGGAAGGAGGTCATGTATGTATAGTTATTTTGAAAAATTGATCTCTTTTGTAGCTGAAAAGTTGGCTCTGATTATTGATTTGGTCGTAGTACTACCGGATTTAGGTGGCATTGTTATTATGACATCTTGCTGATATCGATAATAGAGAGCTGTTGAATCGTTTGATGGATGAGCTTGCTGTTATCGTGAAGCTCATCTTTTTATTTTACCGGTAGTTACAGTTCATCTGTTCTATAAATTGAAAGGAAAGATTGTTATGAAAAAAGTATTTGTGGTATTACTTAGCGTCTTATGCGTCCTGACGCTTGCCGGATGTGGCAAATCCGACAATGGTGGAGGGAACGATACGGGTGATGGTACCGTTACGGTGAAACTTGGCGGTTCCGGTCCGTTAAGCGGCGATGCCAAGGTCTATGGCGAAGCTGTCCGGAATGCAGCACAGATCGCTGTCGATGAGATCAACGCTTCCGATTCCAGGATCAAATTTGATTTCAGGATGGAAGATGATGAAGCTGATGGTGAAAAAGCGTATAACGCATATTCGACACTTTACGACTGGGGGATGCAGGTATCCTTGCTGACAGTTACTTCCGGTGCAGGTGCGGCTGTTGCTGCTTCTTATGATGAAGATAAGATCTTTGCAATCACGCCTTCTGGATCTTCGACTGCTCTGGTTTATACCGATTCAAAGAATTTTAAGGGAAATTTCCAGATGTGCTTTACCGATCCGAACCAGGGTGTCGCTTCTGCGGATTATCTGGCATCTTATTTCGGCGGGTATAAAGTCGCTGTCATCTACAAGTCTGACGATGTCTATTCTGCCGGTGTCTATGAGAAATTTACAGCTGAAGCGGAAGCGAAAGGCGTTTCCGTTGTCTATGTCGGTGCATTTACAGATGATACCAGTACAGATTTCTCAACGCAGCTGACTGCAGCAAAAGATTGCAACGCCAATCTGGTTTACCTGCCGATCTACTATCAGCCGGCATCTCTGATCCTGAAACAGGCTTTCGATATGGCATATGCTCCGATCTTCTTCGGTATCGATGGCATGGATGGAATCCTGACTCTGGAAGGCTTCGATACATCGCTGGCAGAAGGCGTCTATCTGCTTACACCGTTTGCCGCGGATGCGGAAGATGCTCTGACGAAAAACTTCGTTACAACATATCAGAACAAGTTTGGCGACACACCGAACCAGTTCGCAGCTGACGCATACGACTGTGTCTATGCGATCAAACAGGCTCTGGAAAACATGGGCTACGACGGCAAAATGTCTTCTGAAGAATTATACGATGCCATGATTGCTCAATTCACTTCCATGACTTTTGATGGCGTGACAGGCAACAACATGACTTGGGCTGAAAACGGTGAAGTTTCCAAAGCTCCTAAAGCTGTCATCATAATTGACGGTGTTTACGTATCAGCAGAATAAACGATAAAATGGTAAAGGTTGCCGAAAGGATCGGCAGCCTTTACTGTTGCATATTATGAGGAGATCATGACTTTTCTTACTTATCTGATTTCAGGATTGGCTTTAGGCAGTGTCTATGCGATCATCGCTCTGGGTTATACGATGGTCTACGGCATAGCCAAGATGCTGAATTTTGCGCATGGCGATATCATTATGGCCGGAGGATATGCGGCTTTTTATGCGTATACGCGTTTCGGACTGCCTGCAGGAATATCCATCCTGCTGTCAATCCTGACATGTACGGTACTTGGCGTGATCATCGAGCGTCTAGCGTATAAACCGTTACGGCAGGCCAGTTCATTGTCTGTGCTGATTACGGCGATCGGTGTCAGTTATTTTCTGCAGAACAGCGCTCAGCTGCTGTTTGGTTCCGACACCAAGATCTTTCCTTCCATCCTGACGGAAGGATCTCTCAGATTCTTTGACGGAAAACTGATCGTTTCTTATCTGACACTGATAACGATTCTGACTTGCATCGTTATCATGATTGGTCTGACTTTATTTATCAATAAGACAAAGATCGGAAAAGCGATGCGCGCCTGCGCAGAAGACAAAGAAGCTGCCCAACTGATGGGCATCAATATCGATACGACGATTTCCATCACATTTGCGATCGGCTCCGGTCTGGCAGCGATTGCTGCCATACTGTTATGTTCCACCTATCCATCGCTATCGCCGAGTCTGGGCTCCATGCCTGGAATCAAAGCTTTCACCGCGGCTGTTTTCGGCGGGATCGGATCAATTCCGGGAGCTTTGCTGGGAGGAATCCTGTTAGGAATCATTGAAAATCTGACAAAAGCGTATATTTCAACTCAGCTATCGGATGCGATCGTCTTTGCGGTCCTGATCATTGTTTTGTTGATCAAACCGACCGGACTTCTGGGAAAGAAAGAGAATGTGAAGGTGTAAAATGAAAAAAAAATTCAAAGATCTTTTACATCATAAATATCGAAGCAGAACGATCAGTTTTGCCTTGATTATCGGAGCATATGTCATCATTGAGATACTGATGCACAGCATCCGCCTGAGCAGACTGTTTACAGGCATGCTGGTACCATGCTGCTGCTACATCATTCTGGCTTTGTCTTTGAATCTGGTCGTCGGTTTTTCTGGAGAACTGTCTCTGGGACATGCCGGTTTCATGGCAATCGGCGCTTTTACGGCGATCATCGTTTCCGGCTTAAGCACGAAGATGATTCCCGATACGACTATAAGACTGGTTCTTTCGATCCTTTCAGGAAGCGTTCTTTCCGGTATCATGGGTCTTCTGATCTCCGTGCCTGTCCTGAAACTTTCCGGAGATTATCTGGCGATCGTCACTTTGGCGTTCGGCCAGATCATCAAATCGCTGATCACCAACATTTATCTTGGTTTCGACAGCGATGGCATACAGTTCTCTTTTGTAACGAATGAACTGAATCTTGAACAGGGAAAGATGCTGCTGTCTGGACCGATGGGAGCGACAGATACCGCTAAGATTTCCAATTTCAGCAGTGGAATCCTTCTGATCGTTTTGACTTTATACATCATTTATTCCCTGATCGATTCAAAGTATGGGCGTGCGATCATGGCCGCCAGAGATGACCGTATCGCAGCAGAATCAATCGGCATCAATATTTTACGTTCCAAGACATTGGCGTTTGTTGTTTCGGCGATCCTTGCCGGAGCGGCAGGAGCTTTGTATGCATTGAACTATTCTACCTTGCAGCCGGCGAAATTCGATTTCAATACATCGATACTGGCACTGGTTTATGTCGTATTCGGAGGATTAGGGAACATCAACGGAACGATCCTTGCAACAACCGTTCTCTATATCCTGCCTGAGCTGTTAAGATCTCTGCAGGATTACCGCATGCTGATTTACGCGATCGTACTGATCATCGTGATGCAGCTGGGAAGCAGTGTACGGCTGAAGCGTTATATTGAACAGATAAAGAACCGATTCACAAAGAAAGGAGTCACGCAATGAATACTCCTGTTCTACAAATAAAGAATCTTGGCATCGATTTTGGCGGATTGACTGCTGTCAATAATCTGAATATGGAAATCCATGAACATGAGATCGTAGGTCTCATTGGACCCAATGGCGCAGGAAAGACGACAGTTTTCAACATGCTTACGAAAGTCTATGATCCAAGCAGAGGCCATATCTATCTGAATGGCCAGGATATCGCCAGACTGGATACGGTTGCCGTCAACAAAGCGGGAATTGCCCGCACGTTCCAGAACATCCGTTTATTCCATAATCTGTCTGTCATGGACAATGTCAAAGCAGGCATGAACAATCAGTTCACTTATTCGATCGCGGATATGCTTTTTCATACCAGGAAACGCCGTAGCAATGAAGACATGATCGAAGAAGAAGCACTGAAGCTTCTGAAGATCTTCCATCTGGATGAATCAAAAGATACTATGGCTGGTTCCTTGCCTTATGGGGCACAGAGAAAACTGGAGATCGCCAGAGCTTTGGCAAGCGAACCGAAACTGCTGCTGCTGGATGAACCTGCGGCCGGAATGAACCCGCAGGAAACGGAAGAACTGATGGAAACGATCCGCTTTGTACGGGACAGTTTCGATATCTGTATCCTTCTGATTGAACATGACATGAATCTGGTCATGAATATCTGTGAAAGGATCTATGTGCTGAATTATGGCATGCTGCTGGCAAAAGGCAATCCTGAAGAAATCAGGAACAACGATAAGGTCATAAAGGCTTATCTGGGAGATTAGTTATGTTGAAAGTCAATGATCTGGTAGTAAGATATGGCATGATCGAAGCGATCAAAGGAATCAGTTTCGAAGTAGACGACGGACAGATCGTCACTTTGATCGGAGCCAATGGCGCAGGCAAGACCACGACGATGCATACGATCTCCGGTCTGCTGAAGCCTTATTCAGGAGAAATCCTCCTGGATGATAAAGATATCACCAAAGTCCCTGCACACAAGATCGTCGAACTGGGAATTGCTCAGTGTCCGGAACGCAGAAGGATATTCGCTTCGCAATCAGTAGAGGACAATCTCCTGCTGGGAGCTTATTCACGTAAGGATAAAGAAGAAATCAGAAAAGATCTGGATGGTGTATATGCACTCTTCCCTCATCTGAAGGACAGAACAACGCAGCTGGCAGGAACACTGTCCGGAGGTGAACAGCAGATGCTGGCAATGGGACGCGCTCTGATGGCAAAACCCAGGATCATGCTGCTGGATGAGCCAAGTATGGGTCTTTCCCCCTTACTGGTCAAAGAAATATTCGCTATAATCAAAGATATAAACAAACAGGGAGTGACAATACTCCTGGTAGAACAGAATGCCAGAATGGCTTTGGGAATCGCTGATAAAGCCTATGTCATCGAAACCGGCAAGATCGTCATGTCCGGAACAGGGCAGGAACTTTTGGAAAGCACTGATGTCAGAAAGGCATATTTGGGAGGTTAAGCATGTACGTAAAAGACAATATGGTATCCAATCCGACCTGCATCGGAAAAGATCAGTCCGTATCGGAAGCAATCGATATGATGTCGGACAATGAACTGCATCGTATCCCGGTCGTCGATGAACACAACAAACTGATCGGTCTGATCACGCAAAGCATCATCACGATGAACACACCAAGTCAGACGACTTCATTATCGGTTTTTGAATTGAATTATCTATTAAACAAACTGACAGTCAATGACATCATGATCAGAGATGTCGTTACGATAGGCAAAGATGCCTTGCTGGAAGAAGCAGCAACCAAACTGAGAAAATACGATATCGGCTGTCTGCCGGTCGTAGAGGAAGACGGAACGCTAATCGGAATCATCACCCATAACGATATCTTTACGGCTTTCATCGATCTTTTGGGATACAACCAGGAAGGCATCCGCTATGTCATCTCCATTCCCGCAGACCATACAGGAATCATGAAGGATATTGCTGAGGTACTGGCCAAAGAAGATGTATCGATCTCCAATCTGGCTGTCTATCACAACAGCCGCGGGATCGAAGTCGTGGTCATTATCTACGGTCACAAGGATGTCGAAGATAAACTGAAAGCTGCCGGTTACAACATCACCAGCAAGATCTTCTTACATGAATAGAGTCTTTTTCTGTGATATCGATGGAACGATTCTTGATGTCCATCGCAATATGAAACATATTTCTTCCAAGACAAGATATGCTTTTGAACAACTCAAGAGTCAAGGCGATCTTGTTTTTATTGCGAGCGGACGCAATTTTGATCTTTTGAATGAAGAGATCCGTTCTCTTGATGCGGATGGCTATGTGCTATGCAACGGCGCTTATGTGCGCATCAAAGATCAGACGGTCTATTCCTGCAGTTTTTCAATGGAAGAAATCGGCCATATGCTGCAAAGCACTCATGCTCATCACGGACTGTGTATCATCGAAGCATCTGATATGACCTATGTCAGTATCGAGGATAATGAAGTCTATCGGAAATTCGTTATCGACTGGAAATTCCAGGATCATCCTCTGGAAGAGTTCTCTTCTTATGATATTCCTTACTATATCGCGATGATCGGTCTGCCTGATGAGGACGAGGCTGCTAAGGTTGAAGAAGAACTTACGGATCTGAAACTGGTAAGGCATAATCACACGTTATCCTACGATGTGAATGTCAAAGAGATCGATAAAGGCGTCGGCGTCCGGAAAGCGATCGAATACCTGAAGGTTCCATATGAAAATACTTACTGTTTTGCGGACGCGATGAATGATCTGGAAATGCTGAAAAGCGTCGCTCATCCGATCATCATGGCGAATGCATATCCGGATCTGAAGAGATTCGGTTTTGAAGAAACGGATGATGTCCTGAACGATGGGTTTTATGGATACCTTGTCAGGAATCAGTTGATAAAAGAAGCTTAAACTAGTTATAATAGTAAGGTAACAAGGGAGACTTGACTATGGGAATTATTGATAAAATTAATGATTTTATAGCTCCGGAAGTCGATGACGAGGAACAGAATGGCATCGTCCTGGATAAAGATGAAGCCGAAGCCATTTCCGCTTATGAAAGGCCTACACTGAAAGGCTCTTCAAACATCACTGCCAATACGAATATCGTTCTGTTTGAACCGCGCAATTTCGACGAGGCCGAAGAGATCGGCATGCATATTAAAAGCAAGCGTGCCTGCTGCATCAATCTGCACAGGATGCCATCGGAATATCGCCAGAGGATCATTGATTTCCTGTCAGGCGTCGTCTATGGAGTCGATGGTTCGATCAAAAAAGTAGGTGAAAACGTCATCCTTTGTTCACCTAAGAATCTGCTTGTCGGTGGAGACATCCACCTGAATGCCAGCGAAGATTAAGACACGTTCCTATAACGATCGTTAAAGAGAGTCGGCGGCCGCTGTAAGCCGATACGTAGTTATATGAATATCACTTAGGAGCTCTGATTTTTATCAGCGTTACTCGCGTTAAGAGAAGAAAGTGAAAAGTTAAGGTGGTACCGCGCCATTGCGCCCTTTGGTAACACCTTTTTCTATGAAGGGAGACACTATGGAATATAAAGATACACTGAACATGCCGAATACCGCGTTTGAAATGCGAGGCAATCTGCCAACCAAGGAACCGGTGATCCTGAAGAAATGGCAGGATGATGATCACTATCACAAGATCCTGGAAAAGAATCAGGATCATACGCCTTTTATCCTGCATGACGGACCGCCGTATGCCAATGGCAATCTTCATGCCGGCACAGCCATGAACAGGATCATCAAAGATATCATCGTGCGTTCTAAGGCAATGCTGGGCTATTACACGCCGTTTTTCCCTGGATGGGATACACATGGCCTGCCGATCGAAAACGCTGTCCAGAAGCTCGGAGTGGACCGTAAGAAGGTTTCCGCAAAAGAATTCCGTGAGAAATGTGAAGAATATGCGCATGAACAGATCAAGGGACAGATGGAGACAGAAAAACGTCTCGGTCAGGTCGCAGACTATGATCATCCATATATAACCCTGCATAAAGAATTCGAAGCGAGACAGATCCGCTGCTTCGCTAAAATGGCCATGGATGGCATGATCTTCCAGGGATTGAAACCGATCTACTGGTCTCCTTATCAGGAAACAGCGATCGCTGATTCCGAAATCGTTTATTTCGATCGCAAGGATCCGACGATCTATGTCATGTTCGATGTGAAAGACGGAAAAGGTGTACTGGAAGGCGATGAGAAATTCGTGATCTGGACCACCACGCCTTGGACTCTTCCGGGGAACGTTGCGATCACCTTGCATCCGGATCTCGAATATGCCGTAGTAGAAACGGAAAAAGGCAAACTGATCATGCTGAAGGATCTCGTCGAGATGCTGATGGGCAAGTTCGAACTGAATGACTACAAGATCCTCAAGACCTATCAAGGCAGAGAACTGGAATATATCGTCTGTAAACATGTTCTATACCCGGAAGAAAGAGAATCCATCATCTGTCTGGCAGACTATGTCACCAGCGAAGATGGCACGGGCTGTGTCCATACGGCAGGCGGCCATGGTCTGGATGACTTCTATACCACTCAGAGATACGGACTTCCGACAGTATGCCCGGTCGACGAGCGGGGACTGATGACTGCCGAAGCAGGGGATTGGCTGGAAGGACAGCTGGTCTTCGATGCGAATAAGACAGTCACACAACGTCTGGACGAGACAGGAAAGCTGCTGAAACTGGAATGGATCACGCACTCTTATCCACATGACGACAGACTGAAAAAACCGGTCATTTTCCGTGCGACCACCCAGTGGTTCGCATCGATCGAAAAGATCAAGCCACAGCTGCTGGAAGCGATCAGGAACGTCAAATGGATCAACTCATTCGGCGAATTGCGTCTTACAAATATGGTCAAGGACCGCAAAGACTGGTGCATCTCCCGTCAGAGACTGTGGGGCGTTCCGATTCCGATCATCTATAACGAAGATGGATCTCCGATCATCGAAGAAGCGGTTTTCGAACATATCGCCGATCTGTTCGAACAGTACGGTTCCAACGTCTGGTTTGAATCCGAAGCAAAAGACCTTTTGCCGGAAGGCTATACCAACCCGTTATCTCCGAATGGCAATTTTCGTAAAGAGACCGATATCATGGATGTCTGGTTCGATTCCGGTTCCTCCTGGAGTGAACTGATCGCCCGCGGCTATCCGTATCCGTGCGATCTGTATTTCGAAGGCTCCGATCAGTACAGAGGCTGGTTCAACTCATCCCTGATCGTATCGGTTGCGACTCATGGCGTTGCACCATACAAGTCTGTTTTATCTCATGGCTATGTCTGTGATTCCAAAGGCGAAGCCATGCACAAGTCGGTAGGCAATGTCGTTGATCCGCTCAAGATCATCAGTCAGTACGGTGCCGATATCCTGCGTCTTTGGGCAGCAAGCGAAGACTTCAAAGCCGATATGCGTATCGGTGACTCTAACCTGAAACAGGTTTCTGAACAGTACCGTAAGGTACGTAATACCTTCCGATTCATGTTAGGAAACATCAATCCGGAAGATTTCACAAGAAAAGATCTTGTCGCATATGATGATCTCGAACCTGTCGATAAGTTCATGATGGTTTCACTGAATCATCTGGTCGATAAAGTCATTAATGCCTATGACAGCTATGATTTCGTTCTTGCATCTTCACTGATGACCAATTTCATGTCGAACGAATTATCCAGTTACTACTGCGATTTCGGCAAGGATATCCTCTACTGTGAAAAGAAAGATGATCCTAGAAGAAGAAAGATGCAGACAGTCCTATATCATGCGGTCGATTATCTTGTGAAACTGTGGTCACCAATCCTGATCTATACCTGCGATGAGGTATGGGGCTATTTCGATCATGAAGATACAGACTGCGTCCATTACAGCCATTTCCCGGAAGCTGTTTCATTTGATAAGGAAGATCTCGTCTTGAAGAATTTCGATCGTCTGCATCAGATCCGTACCGACATCTTCAAAGCCAGAGAAGAAGCGGTCAACGACAAAACCATCGAAAAACCGATGCAGGCTCATGTGCTTCTGCATGTCGATGAGAATGACAGAAAGCTTCTGGAAGATACATTCAGTAATAAGATCAACCAGTGGCTGATCGTTGCGAAAGTGACATTCACCGATGATACTTTAACGAAGTACGACAATGTCGAAGTAGCGATCAGGAAGGCGGAAGGACATGTATGTCCGCGCTGCTGGAATATCGTCGAAGAAGAAAACGAAGACGGTCTGTGCAACAGATGTTTCAAAGTCATCCGTCCATAAACGGAAATCATATCAATAAGCATTCAGGTATCGCAAAAGCGATACCTTTTTAGTAATCTTTATGATCATGTTTATGTCAGAAAATGTCATTAACGATGGGATTGAAGTATAATTATCTTATGATTAAAATCAGACTGAAAAAAGGCGAAGGCAGGACCGTCAGTTCCGGCGGTTTATGGGTCTACGACAACGAGATCGCTGAAGCGGATGGAACATATCTGAATGGAGAGATCGTTGAAGTCGTTTCCTATAAAGACGATTTCATCGGCTATGGCTATATCAATGACCATTCCAAGATCAGGATACGCCTATTGTCGCGTCATCCGGAAGTGGTCATCGACAATGCTTTTTTCCATCGTCTGTTGGAAAATGCTTTGCGTTATCGTCTGAATGTGCTGGACGATCTTTCTTCCTTCCGTGTCGTCTTTTCGGATGCGGACCGTCTGCCCGGACTGATCGTCGATAAGTATGAAGATATCCTGGTATTCGAGATCGATACCTTGGGCATGGATGTACGCAAAGATATCCTGACAAAAGAAATCCTGTCCGTTTTTGCCAAACATAGCATTACGATCAAAGGGATCTATGAACGGAGCGATAGCAGGGTTAGAAGTCTGGAAGGCTTGGATAAAGTCAATGGGCCTTTATATGGCGAATGTCCTGAAGAAGTCATCATTCAGGAAAATGGCATCCGTTTCATCGTGGATATCGCCAATGGCCAGAAGACAGGGCATTTCCTTGACCAGAAAGAGAATCATTACGCAATCAGAAATATCTGCAGAGAAAAGAAAGTACTGGATTGCTGCACACATACAGGCGGTTTTGCGCTTAGCGCAGCTGTGACCGCCAAAGAAGTCATCGGTATCGACGCATCGAAAACCGCCATCGATCAGGCGATCCGCAACAGCGAACTCAATGGCTTCTGCAATACCAGATTCATCGTTGCCGATGTTTTTGATTATCTTAACGCACTGGAAGATTCAAATGAAAAATTCGACGTGATCATTCTTGATCCTCCAGCATTCACCAAATCCAGGAATTCCGTGAAAAATGCTTCGAAAGGATACCGGGAAATCAATTACCGCGCGATGAAATGCCTCAAGTCAGGAGGATTTCTGGTAAGCTGTTCCTGTAGCGAATATATCACAAGAGATCTCTTTACCAGGATCATCTTTCAAAGCGCAAATGACGCTCATAAAAGACTAAAAATGACCGAATGCCGTGCTCAAAGCAAGGATCATCCGATCATTCTCGGAAACAATATCTCTGAATATCTGAAGTGTATGATCTTCGAGGTCAGCGACCGCTGATCACTTTTCGACGTATTCGTCGATCAGACGCACTTCTTTGATGCCTTCGACCTCATCCAGAAGCAGCGCTTCCACGCCTTCTTTCAAGGTATAATCAAGCGCCATGCAGCCGACACAGGCTCCATGCACGGAAACATAAACGATATCATCTTCCAGTTTCTCGAAACGGACATCTCCGCCTTCATACTGGATGTAAGGCCGTATTTTCTCGATTGTTTTATTGATCGCTTCAATCTTCTCTTCCATATTCATACATTAAGAATATACTACATAAATCACAAAAATCCCAGCAAATTGATTTATAATTAGTTCGTATGAGTTCGATTGGAAACTATAAAGTAGGTATGACCGTTTATGGCCAGATCAGCGGGATCAAGCCTTATGGAGCGTTTGTCAGGTTCGATGACGGCGTTTCGGGATTGATCCATATTTCGGAGCTATCCAACGGTTTTGTCCGCAATATCGATCATTTCGTGACCGTAGGGGAATATGTGATGGTCAAAGTGATCGACATCGACAAAGAGAATCGTCAGTTGCGTCTGTCGCTGAAAGCTTTGCCGCAGAACCGCAAACGTTTCAAGAAACGGGTACGTTTCGAGGGAATGCCTGAAGATAAAATCGGTTTCAGAACGATCGAAGAAATGATGCCGGAATGGCTTAAGGGAGAAAAGAATGATTAGTTTAGATTTAGGGCATATTACGACAGAAGTTGATTTTGACAGCTACAGGGATCGTGTGAAACAGATCCATCATGCGATGCATCAGAAGATCGGCGCTGGCAGCGATTATCTTGGCTGGATCGACTGGCCGCTTGCCTATGACAAGGAAGAATTCCAGAGGATCCTTGATCTTGCGGAGAGGATGAAAGGGGAGTATGATACCGTCTTGGTATGCGGTATCGGTGGTTCTTATCTGGGAGCCCGTGCGGCTTTGGAGATGATCCGGGGCTTGTATCCGAATGATGGAATCGAAGTGATCTTTATCGGCAACACTTTCTCACATACGTATCTTTCACAGGTTCTTGAACATATCAAAGAGAAAGAAGTTGTCATGAATGTCATTTCGAAATCAGGTACGACGACCGAGACTTCGATTTCTTTCCGTATTTTCAAGAAATTCATGGAAGAAAAATATGGAGAAGGGGCAAAAGAACGTATCTATGCGACTACTGATGCCAAAAAGGGTACTTTAAAAGCTCTTGCAGATCAGGAAGGCTACGAAGAGTTTGTCATTCCTGATAATATCGGAGGACGTTATTCCGTGTTTACCGCAGTAGGCTTGCTGCCGCTGGCTTTGGCAGGTGTCGATATCAAAGAGCTGATGCAGGGTTCTCTGGATGCGTACAACGATCTTAACAATGATGATCTTTTAAGCAATCCTGCTTATCAGTACGCGGTCATGCGCCGTATTCTGAATGAAAAAGGTTATACTGCAGAGTATTTCGTGACTTATCATCTGCAGCTGATGATGGTCGCTGAATGGTGGAAACAGCTGTTCGGCGAATCCGAAGGCAAAGAATTGAAAGGTATCTTGCCGACAAGCGCATGCTTCTCGACTGACCTGCATTCCTTAGGACAGTTCATCCAGGAAGGAAGCAAGATGGAATATGAAACGATCCTTTATATCGACAATATGCCACAGGATATCATTTTCCCTGATGATGCAGAAGATCTGGACCATATGAACTATCTTTCCGGCAAGCCATTGTCATGGGTCAACCAGATGGCGTTTGAAGGTACATTGAGTGCTCATAGTGAAGTTGGAAACAATCCGAATATGGTCATCCATCTGAAAGACAACAGTGCCAGATGCTTCGGCTACATGATCTATTTCTTCTTCCTGGCTTGCGGCATGAGCTGCTACCTCCTGGATATCAATCCATTCAATCAGCCGGGTGTCGAAGTCTATAAGAAAAAGATGTTCAACCTGTTAGGCAAAGAATAGAAAACAGAAAAAAGGCTTTAGAATTAAGAATCTAAGGTCTTTTTAATTCATCTGATATATGATGTCAGTTTTGTTTTCTGACAGGGATGCAGATCTCGCTGACATAATCTTTCGAAGCAGGATCTCCGGTCAGATAGTTTTCGATATCATAATCCGGGATCAGTTCATAATCCGCGGCAGGCAGCCATTCCTTGTAGATCTTTTCCCACATCGCCTGAATGGCATCAGGGGAAGGTCCGACACATTTGAAGACCGCCCAGGTGTATTCCGGGATATGAATGATTTCAAAGCCTTCCGGGATGCCTTCCACATCAGAAGCTTTGCAGCCGATGCCGTAACGGAATTCTTCGCTATCTGTTGTCTTCTGCGCACAGATTCCGAGATAACCTGGAATCTTTCTGTATTCCTCGTTTGCATAATACTCATCCCAGAATGCAGGGATTTCCTTTTCGCTTGTTTCGGGATGAAAATCTTTCGCGTGCATGAGAAGATCCATCGCTTCCCATCGTTCGATTGTATACTCCATGATAGAACCTCCTTCAATCGTCAGATGGACGGTATAGCGGTTCATGTATTGAATGGGACTTCCTTTTCTGACCTGTGCAGGTGAACAGCCATGAAACCTGGTGAATGCTTTGACAAAACTTTCCGGAGAGTCGTAGCCGTATTTCAATGCGACATTGATGACTTTTTCTTCTTTATCGATCAGATCTGCTCCTGCCTGAGATAGGCGCCTTTTTCTAAGATATTCAGTCGGAGACATGTCCGTCAGAAGAGAAAATGCTCTCTGGAAATGAAACGGAGAAAGATTTACGCTATTAGCGATATCCGCAAGCGTGATCTCGTCGTACAGATGATTTTCCATGTATTCGATCGCATCATTGATTGTTCTGATCCAGTCCATTCCGCATCCGTCCTTTCATCTATGATTCTAAGGTTTCTTATGATAGAAATCCTGTCTTTGATTGCTTTGTTTTGTCCAAAAACGATGGAACTTTCATGATTTCAGTAAGAAATTTTCTGTACCGTCTCGTAAGCCTGTTTTATGACTGTTTTCAGACTACCAACCTGGTCGCAGTCGCCAACAAAGTATACTTTGTTCCTGGTCTTTTTCTTTGAATCTTTCGTTTCAGCAAAACGCTTGTCAGGCATGTAACCGACGGACAGAATCACCGTATCTGCTGGAATGACAGATGTTCCTTGCGGCGTTTTCAGAGTTACGGTATTTTCATCAATCGCTTCGACTGTAGAAGATGTATGGACAGGCACCTGATGATAACGGAGAAGTTCCTTCAACATTGAAGAATTGGCCATACAGATGCCTCTTGCGCCAAGAATGTATTCCGTAGCCTCAACAATGACCGGTTTCTTTCCTTTTAAGGCAAGTTCATATGCGATCTCACATCCGGTCAGACCGCCACCGATAATAATGATGCTGTTGCCACATTCCTGTGTTCCGTTCAAAAAATCAATTGCGGTTATCGAACGCTCGACACCTGGAATCGGCAGTGTTTTGGCATTCGCGCCTGTAGCGACAATGATCACATCTACCCGAAGATTCTCAAGATCACTGATTTCCGTATTCATGTGGACTCTGACATCTGTCTGTTTCAGTGCATGTTCATACCACTGCAGAAGCTGTTTGTCTTTTTCTTTGAAAGACATGGCGGCAGCCGCAATGAAAGCACCCCCAAGTCTGTCTGTTTTCTCGTATAGATCTACGTCGTACCCCCGTTTTGAAGCCTGTATCGCCGTTTCCATGCCTCCGATGCCTCCGCCGATCACTGCTATCTTTTTCGGATGTCTCGCCGGTTTCAAGGAATACTTCAATTCGTTGTTGGTCCAGGGATTCAGGGCACATCTGCCCATATCAGGATGCATCGGATCGATATCCGTGCCTTTTCCGTTCATGCCGCAGAAGGGGAGACAAGCGCCATGGCAGGCGATACAAGGACGTATCTCCTCCATCCGTTCTTCTTTTATTTTGGTCACAAATTCAGGATCGCACAGAAGCTGACGTCCGATCCCCATGGCATCGATCTTGCCTGCTGCAATGGATTCCGCAGCCTCCTCAGGCTGCATACGTCCTGCGCAGACGACCGGTTTCGAGGTAAACTGTCTGATATGTTCGACATAAGGAAGGTTCATATTCAAAGGCGCATAGACCGGAGGATGAGCCCAGTACCAGGCATCATAGGTTCCATTGTCGCAATTGAACATGTCGTATCCCGCTTCCTCAAGGATCCTGATCGCTTTTTCGGATTCTTCCATCGATCTGCCGACTTCGGTGAATTCTTCTCCCGGGACCACTCCTTCATTGAAACCTCTTGTCATGGAACAGACCGAATAGCGCAGAGAAACAGGATAGTCCTCTCCACACACTTTCTTGATCTCTTTTACGATTTCACAGGCAAAACGCAGTCTGTTTTCCAGACTGCCTCCGTAACAGTCATTCCGATGATTGGTATAGGGCATCGCAAACTGATCCAAGAGATATCCTTCATGAACCGCATGGATCTCGACACCGTCTACGCCGGCATCCTTGCACAGTTTCGCTGTCTGACCGAAGGCATAGACGAAACAGCTGATCATTTCGCTTGTGAATACATCCATTCTGACATCGGGATTCCAGACATTCGGCTCATTATCATCAGGAGCGGACCACCACCATTTCGACATGATCAGTCTGGAAAAGAGATCCTTTACCAGTCCTTTTTTCACAAATGGCTTCAACAGCTGCGGAAGGATCATCGACCTGCCTGCTCCAGCACTGAGCTGAAAAAAGATCTTTGCGCCACTGTCATGGATCTCCTTTACGATCGGCTTTACCGGTTCAAAAACCTCAGGATGCTCATAGATCCATTTTTCATTAACGATACTGATAAGCGGAATCAGTCCGGGGATAAACAGACCGATATTGTTGTCTTTCCGGTCCCTGTAGAACGCTCCTATATTTTTCACAAAACCGGTCTTTGCTTCCCATTGGATCATGTTTGTACCTTCCATCGGCAGCATGACGATCCTGTTTTTGATCTCAACGTTTCCGATCTTCCAAGGCTGAAACAGCGGTTCATATCTTTTGTCCATTTTATTCTCCTATTCGGTTTGATATTCTTTTAACGTATCTCTCACGATGATATCGATCAATGCTTCTTTGCTTCTGACATCCTCAGGAATCGCGACGATCGTGTACCATGTCCCGGGATAGTCCCATACCTGCTGAAAATAAGCTTCCACAGGATAACGGTCGATGACAGAAGTGATTTCAGGGCGGATTCTTTGTATTCTTTGCAATGCTTCTGCATGTATCCTGTTTCTGAAATCTGCAGCATCTTCAGAGTCCCGTTCACTGTAATTGACGACAGAGGATCTTCCATCTTTTTCATAAACCGTTTCTGATGTTTTCTTCGCATCAGATTCACTGTAATATTTTTTCAGCAGTTCTGCCAGCGAAGGCCGATCGGGATTCAGACGATATTCTTTTCCATCCGTACCCCTGTTGATCAGAAAGTAATCGTAGAGTTCTCTTCGAAGTGTTGCGGGATCTTTAAAAGTATGCAGTTCATTCAGCAGTTCATTGAATTCTTTTTCACTGTAGATGCGATCCGCAGAGATATGCTCAGAAAGCCAGGCCAAGGCAAAAAGCTTCTTCTTTCGCTTGGAAGGAAGTTGAGTCAGTTTTCCTTTTTGCAGATAGCCTGTCAGTTCATTAATATCCAGTTCCATGATTTAACTTTGTCAATCATATCTCAGACTGTTATTTCGATCTGATTCCCTTCGATCGTTACGATACAACTTTCATAATAGCCATCTCCTGTCATTCTGGGACCGCTGACGACCTCGTATCCATCAGATTTCAAACGGGCAGTCAGTTCGTCGACTTTTTCTCTGCTTCCCACAGAAAAAGCAACGTGAGCATATCCCGTACAATTCAACGGCTTCTGAAGGTCGACCATTTCGGGCTTGTTCATGATCTCGAGTCTGCTTCCATCATCGAAACGGATGAAATAAGAACGGAAATCCGTTTTCGGATTGTGATATCCTTCGTTTGGATATCCATCAAGATATTTCATTAAGAAAGCTTTTGCAGCTTCAAGATCATTCACATACAATGCGACATGTTCCAGTTTCATATTCAAATCTCCTGATGTTTCATTCTATTTCTTTTATATATAATCTATCGATGTCATTTCCGTAATTCACAATATTCTTCAAGTAATGATATCCGTATTTCTCATATAAACCGATGAATTCCGTCGGTATATATGTTTTCATAAAACCGATTTTTTTCGCATATTCATTCGCATAATCGATCAGTTTACCGCTGATCCTGTGGCCGCGATACTCTTCACTCACAAATATGGTGGAGATCCAAGGATAGATCTCAGGCAGGGGATAGTAATCCGTTTTCATAATCGTACACATCCCGATGATATGGCCATCATACACTGCAACAAATGGCGTTTCCCAGTCTTCGAATTCCCAGTTTCTGATCTGGTGAACAGCATGTTCCTTCACTTCCAACCAGGAGAAATGTTTCACAAAATCAAGCATTCTATCTGCCAATACGGTGTCTTTATCAACTTTCCGGACTGTTATCATATCAGACCAATCATGAATCATCTTCATACTATTTATAGTTCTTTCTTTAAAAGCTGAAATCCTGTTTGGGCATAGACAGGATGCATATCATCGTCAATATCACATGGATCAAAGAAGCAGTCTTTTATTTTCATGGTAAAGCCGAAACTGCGGTACAAACGTTCATTACGTTCGTCATCGACACCGATGGTCGCATATCGGAAGCCTTTCATTTTCAAGTCAGAAAGTGCTGTTTCCATCAGCAGATGTCCGATTCCTTTACAGCGGTATTCTTTCCTGACTCGGAAAGCGCAAAGATAAGCCGTTTCATTTCCATCTGCGAAATCTTTGTCATTCAGATCCAGATACGCATACAGCTCACCGATCAGTATGTCATTGAGATCCGCTGTATAGAAAATGGCGTTGCCATCAGAGATATTCTGATAAAAGAATTTCGCGGTATTCGGTGCACGATCGAGATCTGAAAATCCCCATAATCTCAGCATCTCATCGGCAGCCGCTTTTCTTATAAGCATCCCTTTCTCCCGAAACAGTTACCAGCGAAACAGCATCTGATAGAAATCCGCTGCGGCAGCACGCCAGTTCTTCCACTCATGTCCTCCCGGATAGGTACGGGCGATATAGGCGATCCCTCGTTCTTCCAGATATCCAGATACATCCTCCAGGATCCCGCTTCCTGTTTCTTCGATGCCGTATGAAATAAACAGCAGCTTGGTTTGCTGATTGAATGTCTCGCTATCATCCAATGTCGCGAGCCATGGCTGTTTCTTTCTATCCCAAGCCATTTGAGGGTCCTTGAAGCCTGTAAACAGACCGAACGACGAGAATATGCCAGGGAATCGCAACATCGCCCAGGAAGCCTGTAACGAGCCCATGGACAAGCCTGCGATCGCCCTGTTTTTCGGATCTTTTTTGACTCTGTATTTCTTTTCAATAAAAGGAATGCAGTCTTTTACAACAAGATCGGGCAGGAGATGATAATCACAGGTCGGTTCATTTTCTCCGTCTACAATAACTCCGCCATTGTTCATAACGATAATGAATGGCACAGCTTTTCCTTCCGCGATCAGATTATCCATCGTAAAATTCGTCTTCCCCTGATAGACCCAGGAAGTTTCATTCTCTCCGCCGCCATGCTGCAGATAAAGGACAGGATACTCCTTATGAGATTCTTCCTGAAAAAAAGGAGGCGTATAGACCAGACAGCTTTCCGTCTGTCCAGATACAGTAGAATAGAAGAATTCCCGTGTGATCGCGCCATGCGGAACATCTTTTAACAGAAGATAATCCTGTGCAGGATCCGGAATATCGATCGAATTGACTGCTTTTCCAGCACTGTAACAGATCGGAGCCATCGGATTGAGAACACCGTTTCCATCCACAAAGAATTCGATTGTAAAAGAACCGGTCTTATTCAGCTGCAGCAAGCCTGTCCATAAACCGATTTCATCCTTTTCTAAAGCGATTCTATTATTATGTGTACCCGCTTCTACCTTGACTGCTTTCGGAGCGTACATCGACAGCAAAACGCTCCCATCCTCATTGACGATCGCACCTTGCTTGATCGGTCCACGAAACCAAGGCAAAGAAAAACCGGGAACCGTGGACAGCTGTTTATTAAAGCCCATTGCCCGCATTTCAAAACTGCGATTGTCTATCATATCTTTTGATATATTCATGAATGATCCTCCTGTCTCTTTACAGAATCAGTATATCATTCTTATCTGCTGAATTCCGTTGTTTCAGAACGCTTCATAAGTTGCGAAATATTGAAAAAAACAAGCAAATAATGTATGATTTAAGGCAATGGGGGAGTAGCTGGCGTATGGAAACATACGTGTCAAGCCAACAATCTCGGCTATAAGCCTGGTTTGCCTTAAAATGCGAGACTCATGTGTAACTGTTGTTATGCATGGGTTATCCGGATAGAGACTCATGCATGGACATGGGTTTTATTTTTTGAAAGGATCGTTATGGAAAAATATTATTTATTAAATCAAGAGGAAGTATTCAAAGAAGTGAATAGCTCTCCTGAAGGCCTCAGCTCTGAAGAAGCTCAGAGAAGACTGGAAGTCAATGGCAAAAACAAACTTGAGGAGGCCAAAAAGGAATCGCTGTTCAGGAAATTCATCAATTCGATTTCCGACCCGATGATCATCATGCTGCTGGCTGCCGCCGGCATTCAGGCCGTGGTCAACCTGCTGCAGATGTCGGATGGTTTCAAACTATCGGAATTTGCGGATGTCATCGTCATCATGGCGGTCGTCATCATCAATACGATCATGTCACTGATCCAGGAATCCAAAGCGGAAGGAGCTATGGAAGCCTTGATGCAGATGACTGCTTCAACTTCGAAGGTATTGCGTGACGGAAAAGTCGAAATCGTCAAATCCGAGGATATCGTCGTAGGCGATGTGATCGTCTATGAAGCGGGCGATACGGTTCCGGCAGACTGCCGTATCTTGGAATCGTATTCCTTGAAAGCGGAAGAAGCCGCCCTGACCGGTGAATCCGTTCCTGTAAACAAAATCGTCGATGTCCTGATGCTGAATGAAAAAACGGATATCACTTTAGGTGACCGCCGTAATATGCTTTACAACGGTTCTACCGTAGTCTACGGACGTGGCAAGGCTGTCGTAGTCGCTACCGGCATGGATACCGAAATGGGCAAGATCGCAGATGCGTTGAACCAGTCGGTCAAAGAACTGACGCCTTTACAGAAGAAAATGGGTGAACTGTCCGCCTTCTTAACCAAACTGGTCATCTGGATCTGCGTCGCTGTCTTCGCTTTAGGCGTTGTTGAAAAGGTATTCTTATCAAAAGAACCGTTCTCCATGTCGATGCTGGCATCAACGACTCTGGATACATTTATCGCTGCGATCGCACTGGCGGTTGCTGCCATTCCGGAAGGGCTGCCTGCGGTCGTTACGATCATACTTTCCATCGGTGTTTCTGCCATGGCAAAACGCCAGGCGCTGATCCGTAAGCTGACAGCAGTCGAGACATTAGGATGTACGAATATCATCTGTTCCGATAAGACAGGAACATTGACACAGAACAAGATGACGGTAGTGGAAGAATATACCGCAGACAAAAAGCTGCTGGCGACCGCGATGGCCTTATGTTCCGATGCTGAAATCCGCTATGGTGAATCCCAGGCGACCGGCGAACCGACCGAATGTGCATTGGTCAATTATGCTTATTCGATCGGATTGCCGAAATATGAACTGGAAGATCTGCAGCCTCGTAAAGGGGAAGCTCCGTTCGATTCCAACCGTAAGATGATGTCTACCATCCATCCTGCGGAATACGGCTATATCCAGTTCACCAAAGGTGCGCTTGATGTCATGTTGCATCGCTGTACGGGTTATCTGTCTGAGAAAGGCGAAATGCCGATCACGGATGAGATAAAAGAAAAAATCATTTCAAAGAATAAGGAATTCGCTTCCAAAGCTTTGCGTGTACTTTGTGCCGCTTATCGCAGATACGACAATCTTCCGAAATCCACCGAACCGGATGATCTGGAACACGATCTTGTCTTTATCGGCATCGTCGGAATGATCGACCCATGCCGTCCGGAAGTCTACCAGGCCATCAAAGAATGCGAATCTGCCGGCATCAAGCCGATTATGATCACAGGCGACCACAAGGATACCGCAGTAGCGATCGGTCTGGATCTCGGTATCATCAAGGATGAATCCGAAGCAGTCGAAGGCAGCGAACTGGATCAGTATTCCGATGAGGAAATGATGGATGTCGTTCAGCGTTATTCCGTCTATGCCCGTGTACAGCCAGAACATAAGACCAGGATCGTCAATGCCTGGAAAGCTTTGAATAAGGTTACAGCAATGACCGGAGACGGTGTCAATGATGCTCCTTCGATCAAGGCTGCCGATATCGGTATTGGCATGGGAATCACCGGAACGGATGTCACAAAGAGTGTGGCGGATATGGTTCTGGCGGATGATAACTTCGCGACTATCGTCAATGCGGTCGAAGAAGGCCGGAAGATCTATGACAATGTCTGTAAGGTCATTCAGTTCCAGCTGTCTACGAACCTCTGTGAAGTCATCATCATGTTTGCGGCTTCGTTACTGAACTTTACGATATTGACTCCGGTCCATCTTCTCTGGATCAACATGGTCACGGACTCTTTGCCTGGATTGGCATTGGGCATGGAAAAAGCGGAAGGCGATGTCATGCAGCGGAAGCCGCGTAATGCGACGGATGGCATCTTCGCCAATGGCGCAGGCATCGATATGGTCTGGCAGGGTATCTATCTGTCGATCATTCAGATCGCTTCTTATATGATCGGCCATTATCTGGAAACAGGAAGCTGGAATATCATAGGCGCCAAGATGTGTGTCAATGCTGTTGCGATGGCATTCCTTACGGTCAACCTGAGCGAAATCATGACTGCCGTCAATATGCGTTCACAGACCAAATCGATCTTTAATAAAGATTTAATGAAAAACTTCAACTGGTGGCTCGTGGGTGCTGTTATCGTCACAGTCATCTTCACTTTGGCAGCAATCTATATGCCTGGATTATCAACGGTCTTCGACATCATCCCTGGCACGTTCCAGCTGAAAGAACTGCTGATCTGCGTATTGTTGGCTGTTTCTACGGTTCCGGTATTTGAAATCGGCAAGGCGATCCGCCGGACTCATATGTCATGATTCTTAGGTTCAAGTTTATTCAGATAAAGATTAAGCTGTTCCTTGTTATATAGACTTAAAAGAAAATTACTTTTCGCACTAGGGTAAGAGTGATAAATGGAATGTAAGAGTTCCTTGATCTCTTGCCTTTTTGTATATCCATCATTCGGACAACCGGATTTTATGACAGGAATTTCCAGCTGATTCGCAGTCTTGCGGATATCCGATTCATATGTCATACAAAACGGACGTATGAAAGTGATCTCAGAATCCGTGAGATACATTTTCGGATCGAACGTCGCGGCTCTTCCGCCATAGATCATATTCATGAACAAAGTCTCGATCGCATCATCCGCATGATGCGCAAAGGCGACTTTGTTGCAGTCGAGCGATTTTGCCGTCTTGATGACAGCGCCTTTCTTTAATGTCGAACAGAGACTACAGTCGATCCTGTCTTTATGTCTGTTCAGTTCCAGAATATCTCTGATCTTGGAACTCTCTTCATGGATCGCAATAGGATACTTGCTGAACCATTCTCTTAACGGAGTGAAATCATCTTCACCGAAATTAAGATCGATATGCACTCCGACGATATCAAAATGCTTATGATAGGTGTTTTCATAAAGGAACTGATACAGATACATCGTGTATAGCAGCAGCGCAGAATCTTTGCCGCCGGAAAGACCGATCGCGATTTTATCGTATTCTTCGATCAGACTGAACATCTCATCCGCTTTTCTGACCGTTGCCAGAACCTTTTTCATCGTCATAAAGATATTATAATACATGTTATAATCTGTATGTATGGGCAATGTATTGTATATCGATAAACCATCAGGAATGACCTCGTTTGACCTGTGCTACAAGCTCAGACCTGTTCTGCATACCCGCAGGATCGGCCATACGGGAACTTTGGATCCCTTGGCGACCGGGGTGATGGTCATTCTCTATGAGAAAGCGACAAAAGCCAATCAGTTTCTGGTCAGCGCAAATAAAAGCTATCACGCGAGGGTGAAACTGGGAATCAAGACTGATACTTTGGACATCGAGGGAAACATTATCGAACACGGTTCTTTTACTGTTCCTGAGAAACAGAGAATCATTGAGGCCTTGGACTCATTTCTTGGTGATTCAAAACAGATCGTTCCATTGACCAGTGCCATCAGAGTCGATGGAAAGCGTCTGTATCAGTATCAGCAGGAAAACCGTGAAGTTGAACTTCCTGTCAGAGATATCAGCATTTATTCCATATCGTTAAACAATACCTATGAAGATGGGTTTTCATTCGATACGACTGTTTCTTCAGGCACATACATCCGGGCTTTGGCCAGGGATGTTTTGGAAAAGCTTGATCTGATCGGCTGTGTGAGTGAATTACGCAGAACAGCCATCGACGATATTGCTATTGAACAATGCAACACATTGGAAGATGTCATGAAAGGGAATTATGTCAGCCACGATCTTTATGAGATCCTTTCAAAAAAGTACGAAACGATCGATTATCCGGATCCTGAGATCATCCGTAACGGCAAAAAGATCCTTGTCGATAGCGTACAGGATCAGATCCTGATCGTTCATGAAGAGGAAGTCCTGGCGATTTATGAAAAGGAAGGAGATGCATACCGATGTCAAAGAGGCCTGTGGTGATCAGGATCCGCTATGAGGAACTGCCGGTTGACCTTCCGGAGTGCGTTGCCTGCATCGGCTTTTTTGATTCCTTGCATCGCGGACATCAGCAGCTGATCCGTCGCTGTATCGAAGAAGCAGAAGCTTTCGGACTTCCTGCCGTCCTGATCTGTTTCGATAAAGACCCTTTGGAAGTCATTACCGGTAAACATCAGTTTCATATCCTTTCCTATCATGAACGTATCGCCAAGATCAATGAACTGGGAATCGGAAAGATCATCATGTTTGAATTTGATGAACGGTTCATGAATATGGATTCTCATCTGTTTGTTTCCGATTATCTGAATCGTATGCATCTTAGAAAGCTGATCTGCGGTTTTGATTTCCGTTTCGGATATCAGGGAAGAGGGGATACGGAAACTTTAGAACAGGAAGGAAAATTTGAGACGATCGTGATCCCTCAAATCAGCTTCTATCAGCTGAAAATATCATCTTCCAGGATCAAGAGCGAGATCGTCAGAGGCAATTTAAAGCTCGTACAACGGCTTTTAGGCTATAGGTACTATTTGGATGTCAAAGTCATAAACATTGAAAATATGAACGGAAAATACCTTGTACACGCAAAATGTCCGGATCAGTATAAAGTCTTGCCGCCAAATGGCACTTATCAGGAAGGGCAAATAATTTTAAAAGAAAATTATTTTAATATATTATATGATAAACAAATGAATCCCGGAGATATCATCCGTTTGGAATTCTAGATGAACGATTATTTTCTTCAACAGACAAAAGCTTATTTCAAAGAGAAACAGCCTGAGTATCTTCAGAAACTGAAAGAACCTTGCACGCAGGGGTTTTTCTTGAATACTCTGAAAGCGAACAAGAAAGATATCCTGCGAATGATCGATTTTCCTTACAGGGATTCTTCTTTCAGCAGCAACAGCTATTATCACGAACAATCCAATATCGGCAAGACCATCGTCAATGATCTGGGACTCATCTATCCTCAAGAGATCGCAGCTAGTCTGCCTGCAATGTATCCGGATGTTTCGAATGTCAGACTTATCGTTGATCTCTGTGCCGCTCCGGGAGGAAAATCTATCGGCATTCTAAACAGAGCCGATCAGGATACACTGCTGATAGCAAACGATATCAGTCACGAAAGATCGCTTGTCCTGTCGCAGAATCTGGAACGTTTAGGCATCGGCAATGCGATCATCACAAACAAAGACACAGAAACCCTGGCAAAACAACTGGAAGGACAGGCAGATCTCGTGATCCTTGATGCGACTTGTTCAGGGGAAGGAATGATACGGAAATACCCGGAGATCATCGATTTGCTTTCGGACTCTTACACAAAAGAACTGTCAGAATTGCAGAAGAAGCTGCTCGATCATGCTTATCGCATTCTGAAACCGGGAGGGAAACTGCTGTATTCTACTTGCACCTATTCGTTTATTGAGGATGAGGAACAGGTAAAATATCTTATAAACAAATATCCATCGATGAAATTGGAACCGATCGGAATGGAATCTTATTCCGATTACCCCGGTACGGTCAAATTATGTCCGCTCAATGATACGGAAGGACAATTCTTTGCTTTATTCAAAAAAGAAGAAACTGCTGCTTCATCCGTATCCAGACTTCATTCACTGAAACCGGTCACACAGCGTATCGCGGATGCTTTTATTCAAGAGAATCTAGATCTTGAGAACTATTACCTGTATCAGTATAACGGTCATTATTACCTGTCACTGTTTCCTTTATACGATCTTGGAAACAGCATCATCCGTTACGGCATATATCTCGGAGATATCATCAAAGACCGATTTGAACCCGGCCATCATCTGTATCGTGCCAATCTGCTGAGAAATCATTATCGCTATGTGTATGACCTTGATGATGATGAACTGAAGCTGTATCTGGAAGGAAGAGAACTGAAAACGTCATTATCTGATCATTATTATCTGATCACTTACAAAGGATACAGCCTCGGCTTTGGAAAATGCGCAAAAGGGATCATGAAAAATAAATACCCTAAAGGGTTAAGAAGGGTGATATAATTTGGATATGGAAAAATATGACACAAATGTAGGCACTTATCAGATCAGCGATAAAGCGTTCGAAGATATCGCTTCAATCGTGTGCGAGAATACCAAAAATGTTTATCCTGTGAAAAGGGATAAAGGATTTGTTGAGGCGAAATTCAACAAAGAGAATGAATTGACACTGACCATCAATATCAAGGTCAAGCAGGGGGTCGATATCGTGAAACTCTGCAACAAGCTTCAGGATGAGATTGCTGAAAACATTCTGCTGATGACCGGAATGGAAACGCAAAGCATCAACGTCGATATTCAAGGATTTGAAAAATAAGACTCCAGGAAGGAATCTTATTTTTTTGTTTTAACTGTATTCAGATATTTTTACTGAACGAATTCACCGTTGATGATTGTTAACGTGACTTCGGCTGATTTATAATCGGTTTTTGCCTGGACAGTTACAGAGACGTTTTCCAGCGACTCTTCATAGCCGGCCATAATCCTGACGATCAGCTTATCGCCATCTTCTTCGAAGATCAGGCCTTCACGGTCATGATAGAACCAGCCTAGGAAGGTACTGTCTTCATCGTAGTTCGCTTTCACGGTGAAAGACTTGTTGTCACCTGAAACAGCGACCGGAATGCTTAAGCTGTGATCCTTTTCGACATAATAGGTCAGAACGTAATGTTGATTCGGATCAGTGACATGGATCGTCGTTTCGTAGCCGATCGGATTGATTCCATCGGTAAATACCCAGCAAGGTTCCGGTATGTCATAGGTTTCTTCTGTTCTGAAAGTGATGAAACTGTACTTGTTTGCCCATTCTTCCAGTTTCTGCCTGCTGGTATTGGCTTTCGGAACGGTAAAGGACACATCGGCTTTCTTTTCATAGGAGACTTTATTCGAAACCGTACTGCCATTTTCATAACCATAATACAGATCTATCTTGATCGAATCGCCCGGATTGAGTTTCAGTTTTCTTTCTTCTGATCTATTCTTGGAAACGATATGCTCTTTCACTTCCTGACTTCCGCTGATCGTCAGATCTGCCATATAACGGATAGGACCATAAAGCTTCGTATAATCAAACAGATTCGTGCCTGTCGCTGCAACAATGACATCGCCGGCAGCGTTCTTTAACGAGATGTCCTTGACATCGCTGCCGCCTTCCAGTTTTTCCTTATCCGGATATTCCGGCCAGCTGATCGTCAGAAGACCGTTTTCTTCAAGAGTAACCTTATAGTCATTGGAGATATCCTTGATCGTAGGAGCTGGAAGATTGACCAGTTTTACGGAATCCGATTTGATCAGGCCTGTGGTACGTAAGGCAGGATCCATATCTTCCTGATACGCCGCATATGGCCAGGTTCCGATGATATGGGTGATGGATGTGACATCCGAAGGCTTGCTCAACTGACTGGGTTTGCTGTTGCCGAACACATAGGCGGCTTCCAGGATCAGATGGGCGATCTTGCCTTGCGGACGGTCATTATAGTAGTAGTCTTTCAGGATATAGGACTGTTGACCGGAAACTGCTTTTTCATAACCGACCCAAGTGGCAGTCGTATATTCGCTGGTTGCCGCAACCAGCCATCCGTCTTTGATCGCACCCGATGGAATGCCATAATCTTTGCCGGATGTGCCATAGTCGGTCGTACCGGTCTTTCCATAAACGGTATAATCCGCCGATTTGACATAATTATATGTACCGCCATAATCTGAGACATTGGATTTCATCAGTTCTGTCGTCAGATAAGCTGCCGCTTCCGAGATGACCTGTGTCGATTCATACGTTGGAGTGATCGGAGACTTGCCATTGGTAAATTCGATCCTTTCGACGGTATGAGGCTGATTGTAAACACCATAATTCATGATCGCGGTATAAGCGCTGGCATGCTGATAAGGGCTGACCTCGCATGTCGAACCGCCAACTGCGTACTGGACATTGAAATCATCCAGATTGAAATCATATCCTAATGATTGCGCATAATTGACGACATATTCATATTTCTTTTCATTCAAGACATTTTGCAGGGTCTGTATCGCACAGGTGTTGATAGATTGTCCTAATGCCTGTTTCAGAGTGACATCGCCTACATAGGTTCCGGAGTCGTTATAAACCACTATACTGTTGCTCGGATCGAGCCACATCGGTCTGTCACACAGGACATGGTCGGTCGCCCAGCCGAGATTTTCAAACGCCAAAGCATAATCCAGGATCGGCTTGATCGAGGAACCCGGCTGCTTATACTGTTCGGTCGCATGATTCAGCAGCAGCTGTCCGCCATTGGCGTAGTTTCTTCCTCCGAGAATACCTACGACCTTGCCCGTGCTGTTTTCGATACAGACAGATGCGACTTCGAAGTATTCATCCGGATAATAGAGATAACCTTCTTCGAAATTGCCAGCCTGGATATCATCCATCTGTTCCTGGATGCCTTTGATCATATGCGTATAGATATGCATCGTCGTCGTATACGGATCAAGACCGGTGAGATCGATGACTTCGGATACGACGGCATCGATATAAGCCTGATAAGGGATGCCTTCGCCATCGCCTTTGGAACTGTATGGGTCTTTCAGCAGATCTTCGATACGTACCGTCTTAGCCAGATCATATTCCGCTTTGGTGATATAGCCGTGATGATACATCTGGTAAAGAACCTCGATGATACGATCCTGAGAATCCTCCAGATTGTAGAAAGGATTGTACCAGGCGGGGGCATTGATGACGCCGGCGAGAAGGGCGCCTTCCACCAGGTTGCATTCGCTGATGTCCTTGCCGTAGTAGTACTGGGCTGCTTTCTGGATGCCGCGGATATTGGAACCGCCGACATTCAGTTT
>JAFRVK010000010.1 GCA_017441765.1 Erysipelotrichaceae bacterium | reverse complement strand
CCGAGAATCGAAACGTAGTCATAGTCTTTCTGCAATTCCTTAACCAGCTTTTTGGCTTCGGGAATCCTTGATTTCAGAAATTGATTCAGCATATATCCTCCTTTTACTTGTTCTTTTCTTCTTCTTCCAGCATGGCTTCTTCCCATTGCTCTTCCAGCGCGTGGATCCTGTTGTGGATCTCATCGATCTCTTCATCCAGTTCACGCATCTTGTTCATATCCTGATAATATTCTTCTTCGAAACGGAGGGCCCGTTTTTCTTCCAGGAGCTGCTCCATGGCAGAGATGTCCGCTTCCAGTTTCTTGAGATTGTATTTCGGTTTCTGTTTCAGTTCTTTCAGAGGAACTTCTTTTTTTGTTTTTTCTTCCTGTCGGATTTCTTCTTTCTTATTGGTGTCGATATAATCCTTATAGCCATCCGGATAATAGGTCACGGAACCGTTATCGATAACAAGACAGGATGTAGCGATCTTCTTGATGAAGTAACGGTCATGGGAAACGAACAGAATCGTCCCATCATATTCGCTCAGACTGTTTTCCAGGGCTTCCTTGGAAACGATATCCAGGTGATTGGTCGGCTCATCAAGGATCAGGAAATTGGCTTTCTTCAGCATCAGTTTGGCCAGAGACAGCCTCACTTTTTCGCCTCCGGATAAGACATTGACTTCCTTGAATACTTCATCTGCCGAGAACAGGAAGGCCCCGAGAATGGATCGCACGGTATACAGATCCATCTGAGGATTCTCGTTCCATAGTTCTTCCAACACGGTATTGCCGCTACTGAAATGTGCCAGATTCTGATCGAAATAACCGATATCGATCTGATGACCCAAAAGTTTATATCCGGATAATGGCTCGATCTCGCCGATGATCGTTTTCAGCAGGGTCGATTTTCCTGTTCCGTTATCTCCCATCACACAGATCCGGTCGCCTTTCATGATATTAAGGCTGACTTCGCATAGCGGATGATCATAACCGACCACGTAATGATCGAGACTCAAAACATTCTTTCCGCCCCGGTTCTTACAGACATAACGGGCTTTGAAGGCTTTCGTATCGGCTTTTTTGGGGTCATCGATCCGTTCCATGCGTTCCAGATACTTGATCTTGGATTGTGCAAATGCAGCTTTGTTCTTCTTGTAACGGAATTTCTCAATCAGTTCTTCCAGACGTTTGATATCTTTCTGCTGTCTCCGATAGGCGGCTTCCTGTTTGATCAGGTCTTTCTTCTTCTGTTCGACGAACGAAGAATAATTGCCATAATATTTTGTCAGTTCCCCATATTCCAGTTCATAGACCAGACTGACGGTCTTGTCCAGAAAAGTCCTGTCATGGGATACGATGATCATCGCTTTCGGATATTTATTCAGGTAGCCTTCCAGCCATTCGATCGTACTTAAATCAAGATGATTCGTCGGCTCATCCAGCAGCAGCAGATCCGGTTTCTGCAGCAGCAGTGATGCAAACGCGATCTTGGTTTTTTCTCCTCCTGAAAAATCAGAGACATTTTTTGATAGATCGCTGTCTTTGAAACCGAAACCATGCAGGACACTCATCATTTCGCTGTGGTAGGTGTAGCCCCCTGCGTATTTGTATCTTTCTTCCAGCTGGGAATACTTTTCAATCAATGCATCATCATGATTCTCTTTCAATTGATCGCTGAGATCATTCATCTGTTTTTCCAGGTCCAGCAGTTCCCTGAAAACATCATTGAAAGTCTCCTGCAATGTCTGTGTCGAATCGATCAGTGCGTTCTGTTTCAGATAAGAAATATTGATCCTACTGTTACGGATGAGCTTGCCTTCCGTGAGTTCCTCTTCTCCCGCAAGCACCTTTAAAAGAGTGGTCTTGCCACTCCCGTTACGACCGACCAGCGCGATTTTCTGATTCTCGTTGACGGTCAGGTCGATATGTTCAAATACATCATTGGTCCCGTAAAAAACGGTCCCATCACTAATCTGTACCAGCATTCTAATAGATCAGATTGCGCGGCGTTCTCGGATAAGGAAGGACATCGCGGATATTCTCCATACCCGTCAGATACATGACCATCCTCTCGAAACCGAGACCGAAACCCGCATGTTTACAGCCGCCGTATCTTCTGGTATCCAGATACCATTCATAAGCGGCGATATCCATATGCAGTTCCTTCATTCTTGCTTCCAGAACATCCAGACGTTCTTCTCTTTGCGATCCGCCTACCAGTTCTCCGACATGCGGTACCAGCAGGTCACATGCCGCCACGGTCTTGCCATCATCATTCTGACGCATATAGAACGCCTTGATGTCTTTCGGATAATCCGTCAGGAAAACCGGTCCGTTGACGACCTTTTCGCATAGATATCTCTCATGTTCGGTATTGAGATCCATGCCCCAGCTGACTTTATTCTCGAACTTGACCGGAGCTTTCAGAAGGATATCGATCGCTTCCGTATATGGCATCCTTCTAAAGGAAGAATTATAGACATGTTCAAGCCGTTCTTTCAGGGTCTTATCGATCATGTTATTGAAAAATTCCATTTCTGCAGGGCAGTTAGTCCTGACATAATCGATGCAGTATTTGACCATGTCTTCGATCAGGATCATGTCATCTTCCAGATCGGCAAATGCGATCTCCGGTTCGATCATCCAGAATTCGGAAGCATGGTTCTTGGTATTGGAATTCTCGGAACGGAAAGTCGGTCCGAAGGTATAGGTGTCACGGAACGCCAAGGCGAACGGTTCGACATGCAGCTGTCCGGAAACCGTCAGGGAAGCATGCTTGCCAAAGAAGTCTTCGGCATAGTTTCCGTCATCTCTGGTGGTCACGGTAAAGACTTCTCCCGCTCCTTCCGCATCGTTTCCTGTGATGATCGGAGTATGCACATAGATGAAGCCCTGCGACTGGAAGAATTCATGGATCGCCATCGCCAATGCAGATCTCACTCTGAAAACAGCCATAAACGTATTCGTTCTGACTCGTAGATGAGGGATTTCTCTTAAATATTCAAACGTATGTCTCTTTTTCTGCAGAGGATAGCTTTCATCCGAATATCCTTCGACTTCGATCGAAGTCGCTTTGATTTCGAAAGGCTGCTTGTTTTCAGGCGTATGGATGAACTTGCCGATCACATAGATAGCCGAACCTGTCAGAAGATGAGATACTTCTTCATGATTGTTCAGACTGCTGTCATAAACGATCTGGATATTCTTAAAATATGTCCCATCATTCAGTTCGATAAAACCGACCTGGCCGTTGTCGCGATTCGTCCGGATCCAACCCTCGACAGCTACATATTCCAGCTGATCCAGTTCCATCGTAGAGCCATTCAGGCACATCTCATACAATTCTCTGGCAAAATATAATTCCATAACCTATCCCCCTTATTTATGAATCGAATTGACTTCGAACACCAGTTCCTGTATCGTCGATACGACATCGACATCTTTCTTGATCATTCCTTCCGGAAGGATGAAATGTTCACGGGTGAAATTTACGATCCCCTTGACACCCAGTTCATGCAGCTGATTCACGATTTCCTGTGCGCCGCTGGGGATACAAAGGATTGCGATTTCACAGCCCTGCGGGATCTTTTCTTTCAGCTGATCGATATGATAGACCGGCACATTGACTTTCGGTTCCTTATTGCGTTTGTCCGGCTGTATATCGAAGGCACAGACGATCTCTCCCGCGACATAATCCCAGTTGTTGTAGTTGAGGATCGCCGTACCCAGCCTTCCGACGCCGATCAGGATCATCTTTTCATCGTAATCCTCGCCGAGTTCTTTCGCAAAGATGCTGATCAGTTCATCCACATCATAGCCATAGCCCTGCTTGCCGAACTGCCCCATCAAAGAAAAATCTCTGCGGATCGTCGTCGACTTGATGTTGACATATTCCGACAACTCCGAAGAAAGAACCCGTTTGACGCCTTCCTTCGATAATTTACGTAGCGCTTTCAGATAAATCGGATAGCGCTGCAATGTGGCTTTCGAAATATTCCCCATATAAACAAATTATAATATATCTGTCCGTATTTGTGAATTATTTAATAATCTTCACTAGTCTTCGATCGACATTCCCGGCTTGCTGGATGCAACAAGGCTGACAACTTTCCCGTATTTCAGATAATGCAGCGCAGCGCAGGCGATCATCAGCGCATTATCGGTACAGTACTTCAATGGTGGAAGGATCAGATCGATATCTTTGAAATTCTCCTGCATCAGTTCCCTTAACCGTGAATTCGCAGCTACCCCGCCCGCCAGGACCAGGCACTTGCAAGGATACTGTTCCAGCGCTTTCTTTGTCTTGTTCACCAGGAATCGCAACGCGGTCTCCTGAAAACTGAAGGCCAGATCGTTCTTATTGATCTCGTTTCCTTTTTCCGTTTCTTTCTTAACCAAGGTATTGACCGCATTCTTCAATCCGGAAAAGGAGAAATTCAGATCTCCCACTTTCGGTGTAGGAAGCTGATAGGACATCTTCCCTTCTTTCGCAAGCCTGTCTATGACAGGACCGCCCGGATAAGCTTCATGCATGATCCTGGCGACTTTATCATATGCTTCTCCGATCGCATCATCCAAGGTCGTACCGATAATCTTGAAACTGTTGTCGTTTTCTACGTAGACCAGTTCGGTATGACCTCCGCTGACGACCAGTGCCATCAAAGGATATTCCAAAGGCTTGATCATTTCATTCACGAAAATATGGCCTTTCAGATGATGGACCCCGATCAGAGGCTTGTCATAGAAGAAAGCCAGAGACTTCGCAGCCGTCGCCCCTACATGTAAAGATCCGATCAGACCCGGTCCGATGGTATAAGCGATCGCATCGATTTCATCGATCGTCAGACCCGACTGGCAGATCGCCTGATCGACGATCGTACTGATCTGTTCCACATGCATCCTTGAAGCGACTTCCGGAATGACTCCGCCGAAACGTGCATGCACATCGATCTGTGAAGTGACCACGGAAGAATAGACGTGGCGATTCTCATCGATGATCGCGCAGGCGGTTTCATCGCAGCTGGATTCGATCGCCAGGACTTTTCGCGTTGCATTGCCAATCAGGCCGCAGACCATATCATATGCGTCGTCCTGATTCTCATAGTATTTTTCGCGCGTCCTGACCACTTCAAAATGGTTCTTGCGATAAAGCCGGATCGCATCTTCATTATTGACATCGACTTCAAGATGCATGAATTCCGATCCTTTATCTTTCGCTATTTTCATTGCTTCATTCAGTAATCTGTTCCCATATCCATGATGACGGAAATCTCTTTTAATGGCGATCTTAGTCAGATCGCAGTTTTCGAACATGTACCAGAGATCCACATAACCGATGATCTCATTATCAACACGATACACATACAGTTCAGAAAATTCATTCTCATCGATCTCATGAATAAAATAATCCCTGTCCCAGGGTTTTGTGAATGCTTCGTTTTCTATGATAACGATCTCATCGAGATCTTCTTTCTTCATCCGCTCAATCATTTCAGATAAGACTCGCTTTCTTTCAGATAATCCGGTACCAGATAAGCTATTTCTTCCACTTTATGCCAGTAAGGCTTAACCGCAAGAAAAGACCGTGCGATATCGCCATAATCGTCTTCTTTTCCCAGTAATGATCCATCGCCGATCACGTTGTGATCTTCTGCACTGATCTCTTCAACAGGAAGTATCGTATCTGCCAATACGGTTTTTCCTTCATCAAAAATCGCAACATAGGCTCTTCCCGCTCTGGCATCCATCAGAGACAGACAGTTCTTCCGGTTACCGGCATAGAGTCTTAAAGTAGAAACCGTATAGACTTCACATGGAAGGATCTGACCGATGACTTTCGCGATCGTCATGGCGATACGTACGCCGGTATAGGATCCCGGACCGGAACTGATACAGATGGAATCGATTTCTCTTCTGTTAACTTCTGCACTTGTAAAGACATTTTCCAGTGCATGAAAAACCTCTTCAGACTGTCGTTTGAAGCATGCTTCCGAGTAGGAAGAAATGACTTTATCATCTTTGATCAATGCGCAAGTCAGATATTTATACGCAGTATCGATGCACAGTGTCAGCATTTCATCTCCTTTATCAGTTCTTCATAATGCGTCCCATGCGGGATGAAAACGATTTCCCGTTCTTCTTCCGACAGTTCTTTGATATCGACTTCCAGATATTCTTCCGGAAGGAAGCTTTCATAGTATTCAGGCCATTCGATGACTGTGATTCCGTAAGGCTGATACTCATCGATGCCAAGATCATAGAGATTGTTTTCAAGACGATAGGCATCGATATGATACAGTGCATGATCTCCTTCATAGATCTTGAGGATCGTAAACGTCGGAGAATTGATGACTTCCTTTATATTGAGAGCTTTTCCGATACCTTTGGTAAAAGTGGTCTTACCTGAAGCAAGATCTCCTTTCAGTATCAGGACGTCTCCTGCCTGTAATTTCTCACCAATTTTCTGTCCTGTCTGTATCGTTTCTTCCGCGGAATGAGTAATCATACTGAACTATTATACTACATAAATAAAAAAACCTCTATTACAGAGGTTTTTAACCGGCAACGTGCTCGATTCACCGCCTATGCAGACGACTATGCTCGCCGATGAAGTGCTTAACTTCTGGGTTCGAGATGGGACCAGGTGTGACCACTTCTCCATTGTCACCGGATCGAGAGAATTTGTTCTCTCAAAACTAAATAACACAGCAACTTAATAGCGTTTTCTTACATATATCT
>JAFRVK010000045.1 GCA_017441765.1 Erysipelotrichaceae bacterium | reverse complement strand
TGCTTCGTTCATTGACCGGAAGGCTCAGAATATCCTGGCCGTCGTACAGGATCGAACCATGGTCGACATGATAGGAAGGATCTCCCATGATCGCCGCCAGCAGCGTCGATTTCCCGTTGCCGTTAGGGCCCATCAAGGCATGGATCTCTCCTTCATTCACTTCCAGATCGATCCCTTTCAGGATCTGTTTATCTTCTACTGATACATATAGATCTTTGATTTCTAATTTTTTCATATGCTTCACCCACATAAACTATTATAATCACTTCATTTCAAAATGTTTTGATTATTATCTATATGTTTTATCTTCTTTATATGAATTTTAACTGAATTAATTTAGTTTCGGTTTGTATTGTGATACATAAAAGAATATAATATATAACGTTTGGAGGATTTTTATGGAGAAAAAAGAACTGATCAAAAAGTATTGGTTCATCGGTCTGATCGCAGTTCTGCTGATCGCTTTTATCGGATTGTATTCCTATGATGCATATAATAATCGTGACGTCGTTATCAGGAACAAGCAGATCGATGGAAAATATGTCGCTTATACGATCGATGATGAACCTGTCTATGCGGATGATCTCTATGACAGTCTGTATAAAGACAATGGGCCTTCTCAAGCCATCGTCGCTTTTGAAAGAGCGATTTTCGATGCCGCTTATGAAACCACAGATGAAATGAAAAATAGGGCCGCCAGCAATGCTGCCAGCGTTCTTTCTTACTATTCGCAGGATTATCTTGTCGAACAGCTGAAAGCGATGGGCTATGTTAATGGAATCGAAGATCTTACACAGTACTATATCGATTCAGAAAAGCAGGAACTGCTGATGAAAGACTATATCCTCGCTCACAAAGAGGAATACCTGAATGACAGTGTCGGAACGAATGGACGTCTGATTTATCATATTCTGGTAAAATGCGATGTAGAACCGATCTATGATGAAGAAAACAACATTATCGGCTATGAAGCACTTCCTACAGAGGAACAGACAGACAAGCTGAATTCGATCCTTTCCGAGCTGGCTGCCGGCGAGAACAGTTTCGAATATATCGCCTATACGTATTCTGAAGACGGATCATCTTCCAGCGGCGGATATATCGGTGCGATCAATGAAGAGAATCGCGGAAACTATGACCGGTTCTTCGCTGATGCAGCAATGAGTCTGGCGGATGGCGAAGTATCTGATCCGGTCGTTTCCCAGTTCGGCTATCATATCATCAAAAATATGAGTTCCGTTCCGGAAGAGATGCTGGATAATTATAATTTCATTAATGATATTACAAGTCAATATTCCGATCTTTCGATCAAGGCGATCTTTGAAAAGGCTACAGAACTGGGTTTCGAAATCAAAGACGAAGAACTGAAGACTCTGATCGATCGTGAACTGGGAAATGAGGAGGAATAATATGAAAAAGATACTTATCGTATTCTTCAGTCTGCTTCTTATTGCGGGTTGTGCCAATAGAAACTCTTATTCAGCGCTCAGTGACGGCAAGGATGTGATTTATGCCGGACCTGATAAATCTTATACAAAGGAAGATCTTTATAAATCATTGAAGCTTTCTTCTGCCGATACGATCGTCAATGATATCCTGAAGAATATCGCTTTGAAATATGTCGATGATCTCTCAGAAATCGAAAAAGAAGCGGATGACATCATTGCCGAGTATACGGAAATGGGTTATGAGTCCTATATCATTGCATATTATGGCTCGATGGAAACATTCAGGGAATCTTATATCTCCAATATGCTGCTGAATGAGCTGGCAAAAGAATATGTCACTGAAAAATATGAGGAACTCGTTGCCGAAGATAAGCCGGTTAAAATGCAGCTTGCTTCATTCAATACGTTGGAAGAAGCTGAAAAGTGTATCGAAGACTATAACAATGGCTCTTCCTTCGATATGGCTGCTTTGAACAATAATTCAAACGAAGCTCCTCAAAGCAGCATCTATACCGATGATGATTCTACACTCGTTTATGAAGTCAAAGAATATCTGAATTCCAATGATGCTACAGGTCTTTCCCCTGTCATTATCTTTGCTACTAAGACGACAGATGATGAAGGAAACGATGTCGAAGAATCAACATACTATGTTTTGAATGTCGAAAGCCGCGATCCTGCGGAATTCAAAGATGAATACATTGAAAATGCAGCTGCTTCCGCATCCGCTGATTCAGTCAAAGAATACTTTTTAAACAAGCATCAGATCAAATTTTATGATCAGGATCTCTATGATCTTGTGACTGCTCAGTATGAGGGTCTGAAATAATGTGTCTGTTCTGCAAAATCATTGCCGGCGAGATTCCCGGCACAAAAGTCTATGAAGATGACGAAGTATTAGCGATCCTGGATATCGCGCAGACCACCAAAGGCCATACGCTGGTCATGCCAAAAAAACACTATGACAATATGTTGGAAATGCCGGAAGAAGAATTCAGAAATCTGATGGCAACAACACAGCAGCTGGCACAGAAGATCGTAACGAACTTGAAAGCAAATGGTATCAATCTTCTCATCAATACCAATGAAGCGGCAGGACAGACGATCCCGCACGTCCATGTGCATCTGATCCCCCGCTATGATGAAAGTGATGGCATTCAGATCAGTTTCAGCGAGAATCAATATGATCTTGAGGAAATAGCTTCACAAATCAACAAAAACTGAGCATATGCTCAGTTTTCTTTTGGTTTGATTCTGATCCTCTCAATGGAAACAGGTATCTTTTCTGTTTCATCGACATCGATCGCTACGGCACAGAAGATGGCCGGACCTTCTGCAATACTGTAGCCGGTTGGCTGTTTGCAGATATATGCATCGATCGTTTCCTGTATGTCTCTGCCAATGATGGAGTAATAAGTTCCGCACATGCCAGCATCCGATATGAATGCACAGTCCCCTATCATATCCGCATCAGCGGTCTGCACATGGGTATGTGTGCCAATAACGATCTTGGCTTTCTTTTTGAAGTATTCCAGAAACAGACGTTTTTCCGATGTCGCTTCGCCATGAAGATCGACCATATAGAAATCGATATTTTTGTCTTTTGTTTCTTCCAGGATCTTTTCAAAAGCAGGATAAGGCTCAAGATTGCTTTCGGTCATGAAAGCGAATCCCAAGATATTGCATAAACAGATTCTGATTCCATTGCAATCTATGATCTTGTAATAATTATCTGTCGTTCTCTTTTCATGATTGTATGGAACGATCAGACGGTCCATTTCATCCATATGGTCATTGATCATCTGTTTTGAATACGTATGATTCCCCATCGTCAGATAATCGATCCCGCAAGACAAAAGCTGACGGTAGATCTTTAGAGTGATTCCCTTGCCGTGTGCGGAATTCTCAGCATTCGCGATAATGAGATCGTAAACATCCGTCATAGAAGATAAAGTGGAAGAAACGATGTCTCTTCCACTTTTTCCTACGATATCTCCGATAAATAGAATTTTCATTTATCTGGCCGTTTCACTGGCTCTCGTCTCTCGGATGACCGTGACTTTGATCTGTCCAGGATACGTCAGCTCATTTTCGATACGTTCCTTGATATCTCTTGCGATCATCGTGCACTTGTTGTCATCAACTTTTTCAGGAACGACCATTACTCTGACTTCATGTCCGGCCTGAATCGCATATGCCTTTTCAACACCATCGAATTCATTGGCAATCTTTTCCAAGGCTTCCAGACGACTGATATAGTTTTCAATGCCCTCATAGCGAGCTCCCGGTCTGGCAGCAGATAACGTATCTGCAGCAGCTACCAGGATCGCAATCAGATTGTCAGCCTGGACATCGCCATGATGTGATTCGATCGCATTGATGACTTCATGCCTTTCGTGATACTTCTTCGCAAGTTTCGCGCCTAATTCGACATGCGTTCCTTCCTGCTCGAAGTCGACTGCCTTGCCGATGTCATGCAGCAATCCGGCACGTTTTGCCAGATTCTGATTCAGGCCCAGTTCCGCAGCCATCATGCCTGCCAACGAAGCAACTTCCATCGAATGTTCAAGACCATTCTGTCCGTAAGAATAACGGTAACGCATGCGACCAATCAGTTTGACAAGTTCCTTGTCCATCTTGCCGATCTGTAGACGGAAACAGGCATCTTCGCCATACTTCTGAATGTTGTCATTCATCTCTTTGGTCGTCTTATTGACGACATCTTCGATTCTTCCAGGCTGAATACGTCCGTCTCTGATCAATGTTTCCAATGACAGTCTGGCGATCTCTCTACGAATCGGGTCGAAACAGGATACCGTGATCGCTTCCGGCGTATCATCAATGATCAGGTCGACTCCGGTCGCCTGTTCGATCGCACGGATATTACGGCCTTCACGTCCGATGATCCTGCCCTTCATTTCTTCCGAAGGAAGGCTCACGACCGAAATCGTACGGTCCAGTGATTCTTCCTGGGAATAACGCTGAATGGCTGTCGCGATGATCTCGCGCGCATTCTCACGAGCCTTTTCTCTGGCTTCCTCTTCCTGCTCTCTGATATAAGCAGCGACTTCGTCAGAAATCTTGCTCTCTACTACTTCCATCAGTTCTTTTTTTGCTTCATCCGCGCTCATGTTGGAAACGCGCTCCAAAAGAACGATCTGTCCATCGATCCGCGCTTGCAGATCTTCTTCCATTTTATCTAGTTGAGCAGCCTTTTCTTCTGCTTTTCTTAGCTTATCATCTAATTTCCGCTCTTTTTGCGTTAAGTTCTCATCACGGAAATTCAAAGAGTCTTCCCGACGCTGCAGCTTGTTTTCCTGCTCGACGATTTCACTCTTCTTTTCCTTGATTTCCTTTTCCGCTTGCAGTTTTAAATCGTAGACCTGGGTCTTACCGTCTAAAACCGCCTGTTTCACAGTGTTTTTAGCTTGATTATTTGCTTCTTCTAAGATTTTCTCGGCTTCTTTTCTGACATTCTTACCTATCAGACTGTAATACAGGAATATCAGCAGAGCGCCGACAACGATACCTAGTAAAATGGAAAGTACATCAATTTTCATATGTATACCTCCATTAATACAACATAATAAAGTAGGGAAAAACCCCATTAAATTGTATAATATTCAAGATTTTTTCACAATATCCTTTTTTCATTGTAAAATGACAACATGTATAAACTGATTGCAACAGATCTGGATCAGACATTGCTGAACGTCGATCATAAGGTGTCAGACAATGATATCGAAACAATAAAAAGCTTGAAAGATGTCTATTTTATCCTGGCTTCCGGCCGTGGTTACGATTCTCTTCAGGGAACTCTAAAGGATATCGGCCTTTACAACAGGAAGGACAGCTACGTTATCTCATATAATGGTTCGATCATCACGGAGAATGAAGGAAACAGGATCATTTTCAGCAGGTTCATGTCTTTTGAAGATCTTGAGAAACTGACCGGTATCGGCCTGAAAAAGAATCTTTGCATGCATATCTATACGACAGACGATGTCTATATCTATGATATCTATCCGAAGGAAATCGATTATCTGAAGGGCCATATGGATTATTCGATCATAGACCGTATTTCTCTTTCATTCTTTAAAGAGAAACAGATCATCAAGATCTTATTTGCCGATGAAGACTACGACTATCTCATCAGGCTTAGGAAGGAACTATCTCTGGAAGAAGAATATGAGATCACGTTATCTTCGAGCCATTATCTGGAATTCAATGCAAAAGGAGTAAACAAAGGTCAGGCGTTGAAAAAACTTTGTGAACTGTTAGATATCGATATCCAAGATACGATCGCCGTCGGAGACAGCGTCAATGACTTGAGCATGCTGCAGATGGCTGGATTGTCTGTCGCTGTAGCTAATGCTGCAGAGGAAATAAAAAATGATTGTGACGTTATCCTGAAAGCGGATCACAATCATTCTCCTGTAACAGAAATCATTAATAAGTATGTTTAAAGATCAGGCTTCAGCCTGATCTTTTTTATACATCTTTTCTTTGATCTGTTCGGTGATTTTGGCATCGATATCTGGGTTCGCTTTGAGATAAGCTCTTACAGCCTCGGAACCCTGGCCGATCTTCTCGCCATTATACGAGTACCAGGAACCGGATTTTTCTATGATGCCCATATCCGTTCCAAGATTGACGATTTCAGATAAATGAGAGATCCCTTCTCCGTAATAGATCTCGACCTGACAGGTTTTAAACGGCGGAGCCACTTTATTTTTCGCAACCTTGACATTGACTTTGTTTCCGATGACTTCCTGTCCGTCTTTGATCGCCTCTGATTTACGTACTTCCAGACGGATCGTCGAATAGAATTTCAACGCACGTCCGCCCGTCGTCGTTTCCGGATTGCCGAACATGACACCGACTTTTTCTCTCAACTGGTTGATAAAGATCGTCGTACAGCCATGTGCGTTCATCGCGCCGGCAAGCTTGCGCATCGCCTTGGACATTAGACGGGCATGGAGACCGATATTGGAATCGCCCATTTCGCCATCCAGTTCCGCCTGCGGTACCAGAGCGGCAACCGAATCTACCACCACCAGATCGATCGCTCCTGATTTAATCAGGACTTCCGCGATTTCCAGCGCCTGTTCACCGGAATCCGGCTGAGAAAGCACCAGTTCATCGACATCGACACCTAACGCCTTCGCATAACGCGGATCGATCGCGTGTTCGGCATCGATGAATGCTGCCTTGCCACCGTTTTTCTGACATTCCGCGATGCACTGCAATGCCAGTGTAGTCTTTCCGGAAGATTCCGGACCATAGATCTCGACGATCCTTCCTCTTGGCAGACCGCCGACACCCAAAGCATAGTCGATCGCCAAAGAACCGGTCGAAATCGCATCTACATCCACATTGGCATGTTCGCCAAGCTTCATGATCGAACCTTTGCCATACTGTTTTTCAATCGTCTTCAGCGCTTCATTCAGCAGCTGTTCTTTCTTTTCTGCACTGATATCCTGAATATCATCTTCTTTTTTAGCCATAATGAGATTCCCTCCTATACATTATTCACAACAATGATCCGGATTCCTACATCGATTCAAAAATAAATGATCTCACTTGCATGAAATAGGAATAACCGCCAGCCAGGGAAACGAACGAAGTGAACCAGATCATGATCTCGCTGATCGGAAGATACCACATTTCAAAAGGAAGATTATTCAAAAGAATCAGTATAATAGAAAACATCTGTAAAACAGTTTTCAATTTACCTAACAGTCCCGCAGAAACAACGACGCCTTTCTGGGCCGCGATCATCCGGCAGCCATCCACAACGATATCCCGAAGGATCATGATAATGCAGCAGATCAAAGGAATCATATGTTTGTATGACAAGATCAGCAGCATCATATTGACCAGAAGCTTATCGGCAATCGGATCGGCAAACTTTCCGAAGGTCGTAACCATATTCTTCGAACGGGCGATGTGTCCATCCAGAAAATCGGTAATCGAAGCAAGCACAAAAATCCCTAATACGATGAGATTCAGATAAGGTAACGTGATGTTTCCAACCATGAAATAGCCCAGATGTATACCGAACTGCTCGTATGGGAAAAGCCATACCAGGGCTAATACAGGAACCAGAAGAATACGGAATAATGTCAATTTGTTTGGTAGATTCATACAATAATTCTAACACAATTATTATGCACCAGAAATCTCATTTTGACAAGAATTAAATTCTAGTAAATATCTTCATGCATAAGAAAAACCACTCTCGTGGTTTTGATCAAATAACATCGAATAAGCCATGTTCTGTACTGGACAATCATTTATCTGCACCAAGGTGCCTCGCAAATCGTTTCAGTTCACTATTGCAAGTTCCCCTACCAAAATTTGGGTTTCTCGCTTATGGGGTTTATCACGTTCCACTCTTATATTTCTATAAGACTCGTCTCTTTGACACTTTTACAGGCGCCATCCATGGATCACTCTTTAGGATTTCTGCCAGCCGTCAGTCTGAAACTGCCCAAGCTTATCGTTTCACTTGGCATAAACACTACATCCGTC
>JAFRVK010000044.1 GCA_017441765.1 Erysipelotrichaceae bacterium | reverse complement strand
GCGCCTGAATGGCGATATCGTCAGAATGATGACCATCTGTCAGGATGAAAAAAAAGGTAAGAAATAATGATCAATGTGAATCATGTCGTCTTAGTCGGCCGTCTGACGAAGGATATCGAACTGCGTAAGACCAACAGCAATATCTCGACTTGCAGCTTTACGGTTGCGGTCGACAGGCGTTTCGCTTCGCAGCAAGCCGGCGGTCAGACCGCTGATTTCATCAATTGCGTCGCCTGGAGACAGTCGGCGGAATTCCTGGCCAGTTATGCGACCAAGGGCACGATCGTGTCCGTCGAAGGCAGGATACAGACGAGAAATTATGAGGGACAGAACGGGCGTGTCTATGTGACGGAAGTCGTTGCGGACAATGTCCAGATCATCAGCAATCGCAACAGCGCTCCTGGTGAGAACAGCTACGTTCAGAACAGCAACCAGACGTTTACGCCTAGTGCGGAACCGGCCTATTCCCAGAACGAGCAGGATGACTACAACGAAGTGGAATCCTTCGATCTGTCCAATATTTCCAGCGATGATCTGCCGTTTTATTGAGAATTAGAAAGGAACATTCATGGCATACAGAAAACAGAGAGTGGGATACAAGAAAGTCTGTTATTTCACGAAAAACAAGATTGAATATATCGATTATAAAGACATCGAATTACTGAAAAAATTCATTTCGCCGAATGGCAAGATCACTCCGCGCAGAGTGACCGGAACGAGCTCCAAATATCAGAGAATGCTGGCAACAGCGATCAAGAGAGCCCGCCAGATGGCTTTGCTGCCGTATATCGCAGATTAATTGAATAAACTCCACAGTGTGGAGTTTTTATTTTATAATAGTTTTATATGAATCATATGAATAAGACAAAGAAACTGACCCAAGGCGCTATGATGTTGGCGATCGTAGGAGCGTTGATCCTGATCGATAGGATGATCGCGTATATGTTTACCGAACTGATCGTCTTGCTGATGCCGGTAGTCATCATCATGTACAGCACGATGCATTCCTTAAAGGATGGCGTTTTGCTGTCTGTCGGCATGGCTATCATCAGTTTCATTCTGGGCAGTTTGAATTATACCTATCTGATCTATGTTCCGGTTTCGATCGCGACGGCTCTGATCTATTCTTTCGGCATACGACGCAATTTCGATAAGAGGACATTGCTGTTCATGGCGATCGCGACGTATGTGGTGGGGGAACTGATCGCGACTTTTACGGTCTATCCTTTGCTGGGTATCCCTTTGGCGCAGCAGCTGGAAGAATACAAACTGGCTTTCAATGAGATGAGTTCCTTCTCAGGAATGAATTATGGCGAGATCCTGGCTGCTGCTGGTTTCGATCTGTCGAATCTGCTGTTTCTTGTCTATATCGTTGCAACGATCATCATGGGAGCCATGGAAGGTCTGCTGATCCATATATTGAGCATTTTCCTCCTGAAGCGCTTCAAGATAAGAGATCTGGGCAATACCAGTCTCTGGGACATCAAACCGAATCCTGCACTGGCATATACGACGATGCTGTGCCTGTTTTCGCTGTTTTTTATCAAAAGACTGGAACCCAACGGTTTTCTCTATAATACAGTCGTCATTCTGGCGATCCTGTCTTCCGTCATACTGATGTATTATGGCTACCTCTTTGTGATGCTGTTTGGTGTAGTCGTATTGCATAGGAATGTCGGTACTTTCTTTATCCTGCTGTCCTTCTTCGTTCCGTTCCTGCTGATGACGCTGATCGCCTTCGGTTTCCTTTATGGCTCAGGTCCTCTCAGGAATTATCTGGAACTGAAACTGCAGCAGCAACAGATTCAGACAAAATGAAAAAACGTACTTTTATTCCAACTTTATCTCTGATTACAGCGATCGCAGTGATTGTATTCCTGGTTTTGCTGCGCTTTGTTTTTGATCAGAATATCAACCTGGCTCTGGTTGTTGCGATGGTTTTTACCGTTGTCCTCTTGCTGATCTTCTTTTCACTGGATTCGATGCGCATCGAAACCAACAAAGAGATCGAAGACAACCTGAACAATGTCTATCGGGAGATCCTGAACAATGGCGAGATGGGCATCATGATGTACGACAACAACTATGAGATCACGTATCTGTCACAGTTCTTTGCGGATCGCGGTCTGAATCATTTCGGGGAGAAAGTATTGAACTGGCTGCCGGAACTGCAGGATATGCTGAATCATGAATCGAACAATGAAACGATCACGATCAATGAGGAAACATTCCTGGTCCGTAAGATCGACAAAACCAATACGCTGACTTTCAAGGATATCACCAAGGAATACAATCTTGATAAGAAACTGAACAATGAAGCAATCGTCATCGGCATGCTGAGCTATGACAACTATGATGAAACTTCGATGTCCGAGGATGATCTTTCCTACGTCAACACCAATATCAAGATCCCGGTCAGTGATTATTTCAAGAATTTCAATGTCATTTATAAGACGTTAAAGAACAACAGAGTCTTATTATTACTGAATGAGACGATTTTTAACGAGCTGCTGAATGACCGTTTTTCTGTACTGAATACGGTACGAAAAGTTTCCAAGGATGCCAATCTGGGTGTGACTCTGTCGATGGCGTTTGCCAGAGGATCGGATCATCTGATGGAACTGGATGAGTCCGCCAGGAATCTACTGGATCTGGCACAGACCAGAGGAGGAGACCAGGTCGTGGTCCGTAAGATGGGAGATGATGCGACTTTCTACGGAGGCACGACGGAAGCCCGTGAGCAGCAAAGCAAGACCAAGGTCCGTATTACGGCAAACACGATCAAGGACCTGATCGAGCGTTCCAAAGAAATCATCATCGTTGGTCACAGGGATATGGATGCGGACTGTGTTGCTGCCGCTTTGAACATGTCGAATATCGCGATGAGCCTGAACAAGCCTGCGTATATCGTCAACCGCAGCGGCGGGATCGAATCGATGATCAATGACGTGTTAAAAAAGTATCGCAATGTCCTGGAGACAAAGCATCATTTCATATCCGAGAATGAAGCATTGGATCTTCTGAATGAAGAAACGCTGGTCATCATGGTTGATCATCATAGCGCAGCACAGTCGAATAGCCCGAATCTTTTGAAAGAAACCAAGCGGATCGTCATCATTGATCATCATCGCAGAAGAGCGGATCTTGATGTGGATGCCTTGTTTGTATATATCGAAGCTGCCGCATCTTCGGCCTGTGAGATCACTTCCGAGTTCCTTCCTTATTTCGGACGGAATATCAGCATCACTCCGGAAGAGGCCAATATCCTTTATCTGGGCGTACTGATCGATACGGATCATTTCCGCTTCCGTACAGGTTCAAGGACCTTCGATGTGGCGAAACAGTTAAGAAACTATGGCGCTGATCCTTTGCTTTGCGATGAACTGTCGCAGGAACCTTATGATAATATCATTCAGCGAAGCAAGATCATCGATGCCGGAAAAGCTTATAAGAAAGACATCATCATTTCTGCCGTCGAACAAGGGTCGTTCCCTCGTTCCATTGCTTCTCAGGCTTGTGATATGATGGTGAAAGCGAAAGAGATCGAAGCCGCCTTCGTTATCTGCAATACAGAGAAAGAGGAAACATTGATCTCAGCAAGATCCAAGGGCAAGATCAATGTACAGGTCATCATGGAAAAGATGAATGGCGGAGGCCACATGACCGCTGCCGGTATGCAGGTGAGCCATGGCAGCGTTGCGAAGCTTGAAGCGGAACTGCTTCAGGTATTAGATGAATATTTTGCAGGAGGGAAAGATGAGAGTAATACTATTGACTGATGTTCCGAAAGTAGGGAAAAAGGGTGATATAAAGCAGGTTGCGGATGGATACGGAAGGAACTATCTGATCGCCAGGGGTCTGGCCGTCATGGAATCTGAGGGGGCTAAGAAGGTCCTGGATAAGCAGAATGCGGATGCACAGAAACTGGATGCGGAAAACAGGGAAAAGGCGCAGGAACTGAAGGAAGCGCTTGAGAAGAGGACCTATGAATTCAAGGTCAAAGCCAAGGAAGGAAAAGTGTCCGGTTCCGTTTCCAGCAAACAAATCGAAGAAGCGGTCAAGAAGGATGGATATACGATCGACAAACGCAAGATCATCAACAGTGAACCGCTGAATCAGTTGGGCACCTATGATGTGAAAGTTGAATTATATAAAGATGTGATCGCTACACTGAAAGTGATACTGGCAGAGGAATAATATGAGCAATAAGATCATACCTTACTCATTGGAAGCAGAAGAATCATTGCTGGGGAATATCCTGTTATACAAGGATGCCCTGAGGCAATGCATCGATGGAGATATCTTTCCGGATGATTTTTATCTGGATCGCCATCAGACCATCTACAATATCATGCGTTCCATGTATGAAAACAAAGAAAAGGTGGATACCGTTTCTTTATCGACCAAACTGAAAGATTTCGGTGTTTTCGATAAAGTCGGAGGGCTGGATTATCTGATGCAATTGACCGGTTCCACGATTTCCGCGACAAATACGAAGGAATATATTACGATCGTCAAGAATAAGTCTCTGGCCCGCAAGATCATCAAAGTCGGCGAAGAGATTTCGAATGATGCCTATGATGGAAGTGTAGAAATCAGTCAGATGCTTGAGACGGTCGAAAAGAAGGTCACTGAAGTGACCCGTTCCCAGGTCAGTTCGGATTTCTTGACAGGGGAGGAAGTATTCGACAGCACTATCAAGCACATTCAGGCGATACAGGAGGCTGGAAGTGCAGTAACCGGCGTCAAGACAGGATTCTCGGATCTTGATCGGATGACCGCAGGCTTCCAGAAAGGAGATCTTATCATTGTTGCAGCACGTTCCTCCATGGGCAAGACGACGTTCGCTTTGAATATCGCTTTGAATTCAGCGGCGAGAACGCCGGGCTCAGTTGCGATCTTCTCGATCGAACAGCCTGCAGAACAGATCGCCATGCGTATCTTGTCAGCCCAGTCCAAGGTTCCGTTCCAGAAACTGAATACCGGTTCTTTGAATGATGCGGATTGGTCCAAGATCAACGAAGCGGTACAGCAATTGAAAAAGATGAATTTTTTTATCGACGATTCTTCCAGCATCAAGGTTTCGGAAATCTATGCGAAAGCTCGAAAGCTTTCCATGGAACACGGATTGTATATGATCATCGTCGACTATCTGCAACTGATCCAGTCCACTTCGAAAGGCGAGACGCGTGAACGGGAAGTTGCCGATATTTCCCGTAGCCTGAAGGCGATGGCCAGAGAACTGAATATCCCGGTCATTGCGGTTTCTCAGCTCTCGCGTGGTGTCGAGCAGCGTACCGATAAACGGCCGATGCTGTCGGATCTGCGTGAATCGGGAGCCATCGAACAGGATGCCGACCTGGTACTGATGCTGTATCGTGATTCCTACTATAACCCGGATGACCATCAGGATGAGGAACGGGAAGATGTCGAACTGAGCATCGCCAAGCACCGTAACGGTCCGACCGGCAGGATCAAGCTGGCTTATGAAAAAGATATTTTCGCCTTCTATGGCATCAAAAATGAGGCTCACTGATTGAAAAAGTTTATCACGGTTCTTATCTCTTTGATCCTGGCTACGGTGATTGTGGTCTTCTATCCGAGACTGGTTTCATCGAATCCTTCGATCAAAGCTTATATCTGGAATGAAAAATCCCTTGTTCAGCAGGAGATTCTTTCCTATAGCAGGGATGAGAATACATATTACAAGATCTATACCAAAGGCCGTTTCATCGGCGTGGTCCATGATCTTAACTATCTTTATTCTCTGATCGATAAAGCCTATGATGCTTATGAAAAGTATTTCCCGGATACGGAACTGGGTCTGAGCGATGATGTCTACGTCGTCGAGGAAAAGTCTTATGCGGTCTTTTCCAATGTGGATGATGCGATCATGGACTATCTACAAGCAAATAATCTTTTAGGTGTCAAAACGACCGCAGTCGAATTTTCGACCGGCGAAGATATCTACGAGATCATTTATGTCAAGGATTACTCGGAGTTTTCCAGAGCACTGGAACGTTTCTATACCAATTTCATTTCGGAAGATGCTTTGCAGAAGCTGATGCGTCAGGAAAACATTCCTTCGCCAACGGAGCTGGGCAGCGTGGAAACGCACATCCTGCTGCAGGAAAACATCAATACCCGTGAAGCGATCGTTTCACCGGATGAGATCTTTACCAGCGAGGAACAGATCTATAATTTCCTCTGTTACGGCAGAAATACGGAAAGGGAATATTATACCGTTCAAGAAGGCGATACCCTGCAGGGCGTCGGTTATTATTTCGGCGATATGTCAGCCAGACAGATCAGGATGCTGAACCCGGATGTGCTGTTTTCTGAGAATCAGGTCATCGTTCCGGGCATGCAGCTGAATGTCACCTATTATACGTCGCCGATCACGATCGAAGTGACCAGGGAACGGCTTTCTCAGCAGTATGTCGCTCCGGAAACACCGGAGTATATCGAAGACAATACCTTGGAACGGGGCAAGTATGAGATCCGGATCCAGGAAGAAACAGGAATCAAAAATGTCCTGTATGAAGAAAAATGGGTGAATGGCGTATTGGAATCCGGTGAACTGCTGTCGGAAACAGTCATCAAACAACCGAAACGGGGCGTGATCGCTGTTGGGACGAAACAGGTCATCTTGGTCGGTACAGGCAACTACATCTGGCCGGTCGACAACCCGCGTATCAGCTGTCACTTTGGCTGTTACTTTGGCCATACAGGGACCGACCTGACCAACCGTTATGAGAAATATGCGCCGATCTATGCGGTTGACAGCGGTGTGGTCGATCAGGTGGGTTATAAGTATGATATGGGCAACTATATCATCATCAACCACCAGAATGGCGTGAGAACGATGTATATGCATCTAAATACGACTGCGTATTTCGGTGTGGGTGAGAATGTCCACCGTGGTGATATCATCGGTCAGATGGGCAATACCGGACGTTCCGAAGGCGTGCATCTGCATCTGACTTTTGAAGTGAATGGCATAAGAGTAGACCCATGCAGGTATCTGCCATGCAACCTTCTTGACTAAAGGAATAACTATATGAAAAAGAATGACCGTTTCTTATATCTGCTGATCGCTTTGATTTTCATCTGGCTGCTTTTTCTGTCGTTTCGTCCTTCACAGGAAGAAAATAGCCATGATCCTTTGATCAATGAATACAATGTCACAGGTTTTTCGACAGATTTCACAAAAGTCGTAGCAGAAGACATCGCAAGCATCGTTTCGATCAATGCGGATGGAACGGTTGCCAGCGGCTACGTATATAAACAGGATGGAGATACCTACATCCTGACTGCCTGTCACGCTGTTTCGGATGCTCAGAATATCAGTGTCATTTTTGATTCCAAGTATAGTGCTGATGCGGAACTTGTAGGCTACGACCCATTCAGCGATCTTGCGTTATTGACTGTTGAGATCCCTTTCGATGTCTCTGCTTTGAAGCTGACGGATGCAAAACTGCTGAAACCGGGAGAATTCGTCATCAGCATCGGTACCCCTGTATCGCTAGATTATGCTTCAAGTGTTTCATTGGGCATGGTTTCCAAAGAGATCCTGACGATCGATAACAGCATCACCTATCATGATCAGAGAAGTGTCTATTATCTGGATGTGATCTCTGTCAGCACAAATCTGGAAAGCGGATATTCGGGATGCCCTTTGATCAATATGAACGGGGAAGTCGCAGGCATGATTATTATGAAAACCAGCGATGACCAGGTCTTTGCTTTGACAGCCAACGAAATACAGCGTGTTGCCGATCGGCTGATTGAAGGCGAAGAGTTTCAGAAAACACAGTTCGGTGTCAAGGGAACCTATATCAAAGAAATGCCTGCTTATGAGAAAACCAATCTGGATCTGGATCTGGAGATCATTGCCGGATTGTATGTCGAGAAAGTCAGAGAGAATTCATTGGCTGCACAGGCATCTGTCCGACCGGGAGATGTCATCACCAAGATCAACGGCATCCTCATTGAGGATCTGGATGATTTCCTGGATGCCGCATATTTCCCCAGCGAAGAATTCAGTTTTGAAGTGATCCGCAACGAACAGAGCCTGGTTTTAGGTGTACCGAATGATTAAACTGATTTGTGTCGGAAAAGTAAAAGATGAGCATCTTCAAGCACTGATCGGGGATTATCAGAAGAAGATCAGTCATTACCATAAACTGGAAATCATCGAAGTAAAGGATGAACCCATAAAAGAGAACGAGAAACAGGTGCTGGATATCGAAGCAGAACGTCTTTTGAATACGATCGATAAGAATGATTATGTGATCTTACTGGATCTTCATGGAAGATCCATCGATTCGATCGGACTTTCCAGCAAGCTTGATCAGCTTTTTATCCGTTATCCGAAGATCTGTTTCGTGATCGGGGGCTCTCTTGGTTTGGGAGAAAAGATCCTTGCCAGGGCGGATGAACGGTTGAAACTGTCGGATCTGACATTTCTTCATCAGATGACCAGGTTGATCCTATTGGAACAGATTTATCGCAGTTTCAAGATCCTGAATCATGAAACGTATCACAAATGATAGCGTTTATCTCTTGAAATTAAAGCGCTTACATTATTATAATATTTATTAGATAGTATTCTAGAAAAGGAGGACTAGAGATGAAGGAAATCAATGTATTGGTAATTGATCCGGTAGGCTTGCATGCTCGTCCTGCAACAGTTGCTGTGAACGCTGCCAGTAAATTTAAATGTGATGTCAAGGTTTCGTTCAAAGAGAGATCTGTGAATATGAAATCGATCATGGGTGTCATGTCTTTAGGTATCCCGACTCAATCCGAAATCACAATAACATGTGAAGGCGAAGATGAAGATACAGCAATTACATCTATTGAAGAAATCTTGAGAACACAAAAGGTCATTGAGTAAAAAAATAAAGGGAAGAAGTTCTTCCCTTATTTAAATAATGGGGGTTATCATATGGATTACTTAGGAAAATTTAACTATTGGGTCAATCATCCTGCTTTGTCGGATGAAGAGAGAGAAACATTGAAAGCGATGTCTGAGACGGAAATCAGAGATGCTTTCTATACGGATGTAGCGTTCGGTACGGCAGGAATGCGCGGACTGATGGGCTTAGGTCCGAACAGATTGAACATCTATACGATACGGAAAGCGACATTGGGCTTCGCGAATTATCTGAATAAGACAGGCAAGACAAGCGTAGCGATCGCTTATGACAACCGTTTCAATTCAAGGGAATTTGCATTTGATTCTGCTGCATTATTAGCCAGCCATGGCATTACTGTATATATCTTTGATACCCTGCGTCCGACGCCGGAACTGTCTTATACGGTACGTTATTTCCATTGCGATGGCGGTATCATGATCACAGCTTCCCACAACCCGAAGGAATACAATGGCTACAAGCTCTATGATGAGAACGGCTGCCAGCTGATTCCGGAACTGGTCGATGCGATCATCGAGGAAGTCAATAAGATCGACGATGTCTTAGGCATCAAGATCGGCGAATATGATGAGTCCCTGATCCATGTCGTAGGCCAGGAAGTCGATGATGCATATTATGCGGATTGCCTTGGTATCGCTTTGCGTAAAGATGTCGATAAGAATTTCAAGATCGCTTTCTCTCCTGAACACGGAGCTTCTTATCATGCGGTCATGGATACATTGAAGGCGGCAGGCTATGATGTCGTGGAAGTTGCGGCGCAGTCCGTTCCTGATCCGGCCTTTGGCGCAACCAAGACACCTAATCCGGAAGAGCCCGGAGCATATGAAGAAGTACTGAAACTTGCGAAAGAGATCGATGCGGAATTATTGCTGGTGTGCGACCCGGATGGCGACCGCATGGGCGTAGGAATCAAGCACCACGGCGATTATGTCGTCCTCAACGGCAACCAGACCGGAGCATTGCTGCTGGAATACATCCTTTCGACATATGAGGATCTTGGCATCAAGGTCGAAAATCCTTGCATGTTCAATACGATCGTTACCAGCGATATCGGTGAAGCGATCGCCAGATATCATGGCGTCGATAACGAAAGAACACTGACCGGTTTCAAGTATATCGGCAACAAGGTCAAGAAATATGAAAAGACCCACGAGAAGAACTACGTTTTCGGCTATGAGGAATCCTACGGTTCACTGATCAGGCCATTCGTCCGCGATAAAGATGCGACACAGGCCTGCCTGATGCTGGCGGAAGCTTGCGCATATTACCGCAGCATCGGCAAGACCCTGCTGGATGTCATGTATGAAGCGTATGAAAAAGTGGGCTACTACTATGATACGCAGTTCTCGATTTCTCTGCCTGGTGCCGATGGCAGCGAGAAACTGCAGAAGATCATGAGCCATCTCAGAAATGAACCGTTACAGGTGCCTGGAAGAGAAACACTGAAGATCGAGGACTACAAGCTTCAGAAGACTTATGAAAACAACGAAGAACATGAACTGACGGGACATGACGTGTCGGATGTTCTGAAATACTATCTGGACGATGGCTCCTTCATTGCGATCCGTCCGAGCGGAACGGAACCGAAATGCAAGTGCTATCTGTCTGTCAAAGATACCAGCATGGATGCTGCCAAAGCGAAATGCGCTGATTTCATCACTTATGTAAAAGAAGTCATGCAATGATTTCTGATATCAAAGAAGCTGCTTTACGCAACGATGTTCCGATCATTCAGGATGGGGGATTGCTTTTCTTATTGGATCTGATCCAAAAGAACGATTATAAAGAGATCCTGGAACTAGGTACGGCTGTCGCTTACAGTGCGATCAATATAGCGCTGATCAGCGAAGAAATCCATATCGACACGATCGAAAAAAATGACAAGATGTATGAACAGGCTCTGAACAATATCAGGGATCAGGGACTGTCCGATCAGATTACGGTTTATCATCTGCCTATTGAGGAATTCAAAACAGATAAGATGTATGATCTGATTTTTGTCGATGCAGCCAAAGCGCAGTACGGGAAGTATCTGGAACAGTTCATCGGTAATCTCAAAGAAGATGGAAAAATGGTTTTTGATAATATGATCTTCCATGGTCTGATCTATGAGGCAGATCATATCGAATCCCGCAATCTGCGCAATCTGGTGAAAAAGATTCTCTTATTCAGGGAAAACATGCAGAAAGATGAGCGTTTTGATATAATGTTATTTGATAACATTGGCGATGGTATTCTTTTACTATCGAGGAGGAAGGATGAAACCTGAGAATATTATCTTATTGGGCTTTGTCAATAAGGCAGTCGAATATCTGGATAAGCATATGGAAGATGAACCGGATAATGCCGTGGCGCAGCTTCGCAATATAGACTTGAATTCCCTGAAGGATGTACTGGACAAGAATCTTGACGCTTCATTAGGCATGATGACAACCACGATGAACAGTCTGATGAAAGCAGGATCTGATTCTTTTGAGTCCTTTATCGAGAGCCATGGAAATCGGGAGGCATTAAGCGACGAGATCAATCATCTGTTCGATCTGGATCAGAGCAGTGATGTATCTGAAGATGATATCGCCAACCTGATGGCTTATTACAACCTGGAGGAACCTGAGAAAGATCTGCCTGCAGAAAACGAAACGATTGAACCTGAACCAGAACCGGAGCCAGAGCCTGTGACTGAACCAGAACCTCAGCCACAGTATGAACCAGAACCTGAACCAGATCCACAGCCGGAACCAGAACCTGAACCTGAACCAGAGCCGGAACCAGAACTTCAGACCGAACCTGAGCCTGCCAGCGAAAATGAACAGGAAACGGTTTTTGAAATGTCTGAAGAAGATGCACAGCTGCTGAAACTGATCAGCCAGAATGTCGATAAAGTCAATCAGGGACAGTCCCTGGAACAGGATTCCTCTATGGAAGAGGGCAGTGAAGAAAAGAAGCTCGATCATATCTTTTCTCAAGTCATCAACCATCAGGAAAAGAATTACATGAACGCCAATCCCGGTACTTATGTGTCTGCGGATGTTGATACATCTGAAACAAGCGATCTGATGAGTCTTGTCAAGGATATGCAGGATTCCGATATGAAATACTATCAGGATATTCCTGCCGTTCCAGTCAAGGATCCTCTGCCGCAGCAGGATGATCATTTCAGCAATAATTATTTCAATGAGGATATCATCGCTCAGTTGCGCAAACGGATGATCCGGGAAGAAGAAGAGAAAAAACGGAGAGAAGAAGATTTCAAGGAAATCTCCGACAAGATCCAGCAGGTCTATCCTTATCTGAAGATCGATTTCATTAAAACGGTTTTCGATATGAAAGACTCGATCGTTGAAGAATATCCCTTAGGAGTGCCGATCATCATTCTGCATCGTATCATTTTCAGGGATGTCGAACATATGCAGCAGTTCATTGAGATCGCTATCAATCATGGCTATTCGATCAACGCGGATGAAAAGAGAAGACTGGTGGATGTATTTAAGCAGCATATGAATGCGGATGGTACGATCATCACTTCGATATTTGATGTCGCAAACCAGTGTGCATTGCTGGATGGACGTTATGAAGGCTATCGGGTGTTGTTTGAAGAAAGAGCTTAGTGAGGTATTATGATGGCAAATACAGAGGAAAACAAGATTTTTGAAACGGAAACGGTAACGATACCGGATTTTGTAGAAGATAAAACAGACGCAGCTGAAACAACGGTTTCAGAAACGACAGGCTATTCTGATCCTGATCTGTCGATTTTCAAAATGAGCGATGAGGAGCTCTACGATGATGACGATGAGGATGAGGATGAACCACATGAGAAAAGGAAAGGCGGTAATGTATCGCTGATCCTCTGCGTGATTGCGATGCTTCTGCTGCTGGCGACATCGGTTGCTGCTGTTTATTATGCTTACAAGCAGCATCAGGCATATATCAACGCCAATACCAGCTATCTGCAGCTTCAGGCGAACGAGAATGCCTATAAGAAACAGATCGCTGATAAAGATGCACAAATCGCTGATCTGACAAAACAGATCGAGGAACTGAAAAAGTCTGATTCCTCCTCCTCTTCTTCAGATGCGACAGGCACTTTGGTTTATAAAGTTGTCGATGGTCCTCTCTCCTTCAGGAAAGCTCCTGGCATGGATGCGGAACTTACGACTTACAACGGAAATGAGAAAGCTGAAAACGGTTCGAAATTCCAGGTCATAGAAATCATTGACGATGAAGCTGAAGCAACACGCAAATGGGCGAAGATCAGCGATGAGGTTTATTTCTGCATCGGATATCTTGGCGAAGTCTGGGCTGAAGAAGTACATTAATTGAACTATAAACTCCTATGAACGAAATCATCAAGATCCATGGCAATAAAAAACTCAATGGTGAGGTTACTGTTTCTTCCTGTAAGAATTCTGCAGTAGCCATTTTGCCGTCGGTCGTATTAGCCAGCGAGATCGTGAAGCTGTATGATGTTCCGGAAATCGAAGATGTCAAAGTCCTGGTGAAACTGCTGGGACTGCTGAATATCGATGTCAGAGCCAGCGGCGATGAACTGACGATCGATCCGACCGAAATATGCAATGTCGATCTTCTGGATGATGATGTGATGCGTCTGCGTGCTTCCTATTATTTCATGGGAGCTTTACTGGGACGCTTCAAGCACGTCAAAATGTATTCTCCGGGCGGATGTAACCTGGGTCCGAGACCGATCGATCTGCATCTCAAGGGTTTTGAAGCCTTAGGCGCTACGATCAAACAGGATGGCAATATCATCGAGATCGATGCAGAAGAACTGAAAGGCACTGATATCTATCTGGATTTCGCATCCGTAGGAGCGACCATCAATATCATGCTGGCATCGTGTTTTGCCCAAGGAAGAACGACCATCGAGAATGCCGCAAAGGAACCGGAGATTATCGATCTTTCATCGATGCTGAACAAGATGGGTGCCCATATCAGAGGTGCAGGTACTTCAGAGATCACCATCGATGGGGTCTTCCGTCTGAAAGGCTGCATCCATGATATCATTCCGGATCGTATCGAGGCGGGCACTTATATCATTGCCGCAGCAGCGATCGGTGAGGATGTCACGATCAAGAATATCATTCCTCAGCATATCGAAGCTCTGACTTCCAAACTTGAAGAGATGGGTGTCAGACTGATGCAGGGGCCGGACTATATCAGGGTCATGGAATCGGAGGATCTGAAAGCAGTCGATATCATCACACAGCCATTCCCTGGCTTTGCGACCGATCTGCAGCAGCCTCTGACCTCATTGATGACCAAAGCAAGCGGCACTTCGCACATCGAAGAAACGATTTATGCGGAACGCTTCAAGCATTGCCATGAACTGAATCAGATGGGTGCCGACATTCAGTATAAGACAGGAAGTTCCACGATCCATGGCGGTACGCCGCTTCATGGAACCGATATTTTTGCGACCGATCTGCGTTGCGGAGCAGCGCTGGTGATTGCCGGACTGATGGCAGAAGGAGAGACGAATATCCATAATGCCTATCATATCTACCGCGGTTATGATTCGATCGTCAGCAAGCTTCAGGCTTTAGGTGCAGATATCGAATAAATGCTTGAATTATAAGGATAATTCTGTTATAGTAATGAAGCGTTAACTTTCTTTGGATTGACAAGATATCCAAGGCAGAAGGAGGAAAAGATGAAAAAAGGTATACATCCGAATTACTACAAGGTCACGGTAACCTGTGCAGGATGCGGTACGACATTCGAAACCGGTTCGACAACGAAGGACGGTATCAAGGTCGATACTTGCTCGAACTGTCATCCGTTCTATACGGGCAGACAGAGATTCACTGCTTCACAGGGTAGGATCGAGAAATTCAATAAGAAGTATGGCTTAAGCAATGATCAAAAATAGAGGCAAGACCTCTATTTTTATCGTTTATAATAATGTTGAAGAGGTGGGTTTATGTATCAGAGTTATAAAGATGGCTGGATCGAAACGATCAGCGGCTGCATGTTTGCAGGGAAGACGGAAGAACTGATCCGCAGGATCAAGGTTCTGGAATTTGCGAAGAAAGAGATCATGGTTTTCAAACCGGTGATCGATAACCGTTATTCGGATACGAAAGTCGTTTCGCATGCGGGTTCTTCGGTAGAATCGCATGTGATCAATCGGGCCTCGGAGATCCTGGACCTGGTCAAGGATACAACACAGGTCGTAGCGATCGATGAAGTGCAGTTCTTTGATGATGAGATCTGCGATGTCTGCAACGAACTGGCAGACCGCGGTATCAGAGTCATGGCTGCCGGACTGGATACGGACTTCAGAGGCGAGCCGTTCGGACCGATGCCTCAGCTGATGACCGAAGCGGAATTCGTCACCAAACTCGCTGCCGTCTGCAACAAGTGCGGTGCTCCTGCCACCAGGACTCAGAGGATCATCAATGGCAAACCTGCCTCATACAATGACCCGATCATTTTGGTCGGAGCTTCGGAATCCTATGAAGCAAGATGCCGTCACTGTCATGAAGTGCCGGATAAACCGCGTATTACCTTTGGAAAATAACTATGGATGCAAGGATCGTAAAACTACAGGAAATCGAAAACAGATATCAGGAAATCAATGAGCTCATGCTGAAGGATGAGATCGTTTCTGATGTGAAGAAATATACGAAACTGTCAAAGGAACAGGCTTCTTTGAAAGCAGCTTATGACGCGTATCAGGATCTTAAGAAGTATCAGCAGATCATTGCGGATGGTCAGGAGATGCTGAAGGATGAAGATGAAGAGATCCGTACGATGGCGGAAATGGAAGTTAATGAGGCCAAAGAGAAACTGGAAAAGCTGGATGAGCGTATCGAAGAACTGCTTTTGCCACGTGATCCTGAAGATTCCTATGACTGCCTGGTGGAAATCAGAGGTGCTGCCGGCGGAGATGAAGGAAACATCTTTGCGGGCGATCTGTTCCGTATGTATTCCTATTATGCAGACAGTTTGGGATATAAGGTCGAAGTCATGGAATCCTCGGAATCGGAAGCAGGAGGCTATGCCTTGATCAGCTTTGCGGTCAAAGGCAATGATGCCTACCGTCATTTCAAATTCGAATCAGGTGCCCACCGTGTTCAGCGTGTCCCTAAGACCGAGACTCAGGGCAGGGTACATACCTCGACCGCGACGGTCATCGTCTTCCCGGATGTCGAAGATGAAGATGTCGAAATCAATGAAGCGGATCTGGAAATCGAGACTCACCGTGCATCAGGCGCAGGCGGACAGCACATCAACAAGACGGACAGTGCCGTACGTATCGTACACAAGCCTACCGGTATCACGGTCAACTGTCAGGATGGCCGCAACCAGATCGCCAATAAAGAAACGGCGATGCGCATCATCAAAGCCCGGGTCTATGACTACTATAAGCAGCAGAAGCTGGAAGAAGAAGGCGCGATCCGTCTGTCCAAGATCGGCAGAGGCGACCGTTCCGAAAAAATCCGTACCTACAACTATCCGCAGAATCGGGTTTCCGATCACCGTATCGGTCTGACGATCAATCAGCTGGATCGGATCATGGAAGGCAAACTGGATGATATTGTCAATGCCTTCCTGGAGAATGAAGCGAGAGAGAAACTGCTCAATGGCAACCTATAATCAGCTGATTCATCAGTATCGTGATCTTTTTATGAAAAAGAGTCTTTCACCGGAAGTGGTGAAAGCTTTTGTCTTTGAGCTTTGCAACGAGTATGGGATCAATCTGTATCTGGATCTTGATAAAGAAACAGATGAAATGGTACTGAAGAAATTTAATGAAGGAATCGAACGTCTGCTGAATGATGAACCGTTGAATTATGTATTAGGCTATACCTATTTCTACGGCTATAAGATGATCGTCAATGAGAAAGTACTGATCCCTCGTCCGGAAACGGAAGAACTGACAGCACTGATCCTTTCACAGTATGATGAATACTATGCAGGACAGGATGTTAATGTCTGTGATGTCGGCACAGGCTCAGGAGCGATCGCGATCGCTTTAAAGAAAGAAGAAGACCATCTGAGAGTCTATGCTTCGGACATCTCGGAAGATGCCTTGAGCGTCGCAAAAGAGAACGCATCACTGAATGACTGCGAGATCACCTTCTTCCAGGGATCGATGCTGGAACCGTATATCGAAAACGGTATCAAAGTCGATATCCTGGTATCCAATCCTCCGTATATCAGACAGAACGAAAATATCGAGCGCTCCGTTTACGATTACGAACCGCATGTGGCACTCTTCGGAGGAGAAGACGGGTTGCGTTTCTATCGTGAGATCTTCGAAAACGCACATCAGATCCTGAAAGAAAACGGAATGCTGTTCTTCGAGATCGGTTACGATCAGAAAGAAAACCTCACAAAACTGGCAGAACAGTATTTCCCTGATTCAATGATCAAAGTATTCAAAGACATCAACGGGAAAGACCGGATGCTGATGATAAAACTGTAGATAAAAAAGAAAATATGCTTTCACATATTTTTCACAAGTCGATGATATAACTATATTGTAATAATTTTTTCATTAACAATCTTCCAATTTATAAGCAGAACAGATTAAGCCCTTGCCAAGGGCTTTTCTGTTGGATCAGAATTCCAGTTCCATGATATAGTCATCCATCACGTAGCCATGTCCGATGTTGTTGACCACGGCGTCGATCACTTTGAAGCCGAGATGTAGATAGATCTCGTAGGAAGGTGTGTTGTACTTGTTGACAGTGAGGTAGATCTTATGGATATCATTGTCCAAGGCATATCGTTTGCAGTCTTCGAACAGGATCCTGCCCAGTCCTTTGCTCCGTTCGTTTCTGGCGACATAGAGTTTCGATAAGAAGACACGTTCCTCTTCTTTGATGTATTCTGTGAAGCCTGTAGGCTGTTCTTTCTCCATCAGCATTTTGAATATCGCGCCTTGGTCTATCAGCTTTGCGATTGCTTCCGGTGACAGAAACAGATCTGCCATATAAAAAGCCTGCTCATGGCCGATAAGATCATTGTAGTAATCGATAAAGACTTCAGATGCGAAATCTGAAAGAAAACCTGTCTTGTTTTTGTCGATCTGTAACAGTTCCATAGCTACATTTTAGCATTTATTAATGATAAACTATTGATGAGGTATTCATATGAGTTTAACTGCAGGAATCGTTGGATTGCCCAATGTAGGCAAATCCACATTATTTAACGCTATTACCAATTCAAGAGTCGAAGCTGCCAACTATCCGTTTGCGACCATTGAACCCAATGTCGGTGTGGTCGAGGTCAAGGACCAGCGGCTGATTGATCTGAGCGAACTGTTTCAGCCGGAACGGACGATTTTTACCACCTTTGAGTTTACCGATATTGCCGGTCTGGTGAAAGGCGCTTCCAATGGCGAAGGTCTGGGAAACAAGTTCCTTGCAAATATCAGGGAAGTCGATGCGATCTGTCACGTGGTCCGCTGTTTCGAAGACAACAGCATCACCCATGTCTACGACCGGATCGATCCGGTGGATGATATCGAAATCATCAACTATGAACTGCAGATGGCGGACATGGCTTCCTGCGAGAACCGTATCAGCAAGGTCGAGAAGAAGGCACTCAACACAAAAGACAAAGAAGCGATCTTTGAATATGAACTGTTAAAGAAAGTTCACGATGCGTTAGGAAAGAATATCAATATCCGTTCCCTGCAATTCAATAACGAAGAAGCTGAATACCTGAAACAGTTCCATTTCCTTACCGCAAAACCGGTCATCTATGTCTGCAACATCAAAGAGGATGAGATCAACGATCCCGATTCCAACAAGTACTATCAGGCAGTCAAGGAATATGCGGAAAAGGAAGGATCCCAAGCTGTGGCGATCAGTGCGAGGATCGAGGAAGAACTCTCCGATCTATCCAAGGAAGAGAAAGAAGAATTCCTGCAGGAACTTGATATCAAACGTAGCGGTCTGGATGAACTGATCGCGAAATCATACAAGACGTTAGGCCTGGAAACATTCTTTACAGTCGGAAAAGACGAATGCAGGGGCTGGACTTTCAAGAAAGGTTATACCGCTCCGAAATGTGCGGGAATCATTCATACAGACTTTGAGAAAGGTTTTATCAGAGCCGAAGTCTATACTTATGACGATATCATGGAATATCGCAGCGAAGCGAAACTGAAAGAAGCAGGCAAGATCAGACTGGAAGGCAAGGATTATCAGCCGAAAGATGGCGATATCATGTTTTTCCGTTTCAATAATTGATGACAGATCTGAAGAATTATAAAGGAAGATATCTGGTAGCGGTATCGGGTGGCCCGGATTCGATGGCGCTTTTCGATATGCTTCGAAAGACAGGAAACCATCTGGAAGCGGCACATGTGAACTATCATAAACGTGATACCGCGGATCGGGATGAGGAACTGGTCAGAAAATACTGTGAGGAGCATCAGATCCCGTTTCATCTTCTGAATGTATATCCTGAAGAAACTGAAGGCAATTTTCAGGCATATGCCCGCAAAGCGAGATATGCTTTTTTTGCGTCTGTATGCAAGGAAAATGATCTGGATGCAGTCATGGTGGCACATCATAAAGATGACCTCATCGAGACCTATCTGATGCAGAAGGAGAAGAAACTTGGCGTCAGTCATTATGGACTGGCCAAGGAAACGTTCATCGCAAGAACAAGAATCATCCGTCCTTTACTGGAAATGGATAAGAAAGCGTTACTGAAATACTGCCACGAGAATCAGATTCCCTATGGTGTGGATGAATCGAATCTTCAGAACGGTTATGAACGCAATCGGATAAGGCATCGGATTGTTGAGCAGATGGATGATCATGAAAAGGATGAGATCCTGGATGAAATCGAAACGTTGAATCAGTCGATGCGACAGAAACAGCAGATCATTCAAAAAGACATTCGCAATCATTATGAAGCGGATGAATTCCTGGCTCTGCCATATCTGTACGATCATCTGCGTCTGATCTTTCCGGGACATTCCCTACGTTATTATGAAGAGATGTACAGACAGCTTTCTGAAACGGATCGATGCGTACTCAGAGATGATACAACCGTTCTGGCAAAAGAATATGGATCCATCGATGTCTTTACGATACCGGAGGATTATGAACATATCTTTCCATCTGCGGAAGAATTAAAAGAAGGGGATTATGATCATTTCCGTATCAGTGGAAACGGAAGCAGTGTCGAAGCGCTGACTGTCCGGGCAGATGATTTTCCAATCAGGATAAGGAATGCCAAAGCAGGCGATCAGATCCGGATGCGCTTCGGATCAAAGAAGATCAGCCGATTCTTCATCGACCGAAAGATCCTGTTGAAAGAACGGATGACGTGGCCTGTGGTTCTCAATCGGAAAAATGAAGTCATCCTGCTTCCCGGCCTTGGATGTGATAAATATCATTACAGTCAAAATCCCGATGTATATGTGCTAAAATTATAGTATTACGGAGGTTTATGCCATGATGAGTGATGATGTGAAGGAAGTCTTGATCAGTGAAGATGCGATTGTTGAGAGATGCCGTGAACTGGGTGCGCAGATCTCCGAAGATTATGCGGATAAGGATCTGGTGATCGTCGGTTTATTGAAAGGTTCGGTCCCTTTTATGGCGGAACTGATGAAACATATTACGATCGACTGTGAAGTTGAATTTATGGCGGTGGCCAGTTATTCCGGAACAGAATCGCAGGGTGATGTGAGGATCATCAAGGATCTGGATCGTTCCATTCAGGGCGAAGATGTCCTGATCGTTGAAGATATCGTTGATACAGGGAAGACTTTATTGAAGGTCAAAGAATTGCTGTATTCCAAAGGAGCGAAGTCTGTCAAGGTCGTCTCCTTGTTAGATAAACCGAGCCGCAGGATCGTAAATATTCAGGCAGAATATGTCGGATTTACGGTAGAAGATAAATTCGTGATCGGTTTTGGTCTGGATTTCAACCAGAAATACCGCAACCTGCCATATGTCGGTGTTTTAAAAGAAGAATTATATGAGGTTTAGTGAATGAACAATAACAATAACAATCGATCGTTACTGAATCTGATTCCCTATCTGATCGTCTCCGTCTTCCTGATGATGATGGTCTTTTCGAATCCGAACAAGTATACAAATACGACGCTGGATTATAAACAGCTGAACCAGCTGATACAGACCAAGAAGATCGATTCCATCAAGGTATCCGTCGACTATAACACAATGTCTATTACCGGTGTCTATGAAGAGAAAAATGGAACATATCAGTTCAATTCCATCATTCCGAATACCGAGAAGACGGTCGATGAACTGATGGAAGAGCTGAAAGATGTCGACAATGTGACATTCGTCGATGCGAACGCATCGAACTATCTGCTGGAACTTGTCAGTTCCGTGCTCCCATTGATCGCATTTGCGATCATCGGCGTGATCATCATGAACCGGATGGGAGGCATGAACTCCAATAAGCAAGCTTTTGATTTCTCGAAATCCAGAGCGCACCTGGAAGACAATATCCGGGTGAGATTTACCGATGTGGCCGGATGTGATGAAGAGAAGCAGGAAATGCAGGAGATCATTGAATACCTGAAGAATCCGAAACGTTTCTCAAAAATGGGAGCCAGGATTCCGAAAGGCATCATCATGGTCGGCCAGCCGGGCACAGGTAAGACCTTGCTGGCAAAGGCGGTTGCCGGTGAAGCAAATGTACCGTTCTATTCCATTTCCGGTTCCGATTTCGTGGAAATGTTTGTCGGTGTCGGTGCCAGCAGAGTAAGAGACATGTTTGCAAGAGCGAAGAAGACTGCTCCATGCATGATCTTTATCGATGAGATCGACGCCGTCGGACGTCAGAGAGGCGCAGGCTTAGGTGGCGGTCATGATGAAAGGGAACAGACTCTGAACCAGCTGCTGGTTGAACTTGACGGCATGCAGGATAACGCAGGAATCATCGTCATTGCTGCAACCAACCGTCCGGATGTCCTGGACCCGGCATTGCTGAGACCGGGACGTTTCGACCGTCAGATCACAGTATCCCTGCCTGACCTGAAAGGAAGAGAAATGATCCTTCGGGTCCATGCCCGCAACAAGAAGATGGCTAAGGATGTGGATCTGGAAGCTTTAGCGAAACGGACCCCTGGTTTTTCAGGCGCCGATCTGGAGAACGTGCTGAATGAAGCAGCGATCCTGGCAGTCAGAGAAAACAAGGAAGAGATCAATGTCGAACAGATCGATGAAGCGATCGACAGAGTCATGATGGGCCCGGCAAAGAAGTCGCGTACCTATGACGACTACACGAAGAAGCTTGTCGCTTACCATGAAGCGGGCCATGCGATCGTAGGACTGAACCTTCCGGATGGCGCAGTCGTTCAGAAAGTCACGATCATTCCGCGTGGCAATGCGGGCGGTTACAATCTGATCACTCCGCGTAAGGAGAAGATCCTGAATTCCCGCAGAGAGTTGCTGGATACCATTACCTGCTACATGGGCGGCCGTTCTGCTGAAGAGCTCTTCTTTGATGATATTACGACCGGAGCATCCGGGGATATCCAAGCAGCGACACGTCTGGCAAAGGATATGGTTACCACTTACGGCATGTCCGATCTTGGACCGATCCAGTATGATGGAGGCAATGATTCTGTTTTCTTAGGCAGAGATTATGCATCCCCATCGAACGCTTCCAGCCAGGTTGCATATGAGATCGATACGGAAGTGCGCAAGATCATCGATTCCTGCCATGAACATGCACGTAAGATCATCAAAGACAATAAGGATGACCTGATCGTTATCGCAGAAACGCTGATCGAGAAGGAGACACTGACGGCGGAAGAGATCGATGAACTGATCAAGAAACATCACAAATCTCCAAAGCAAATGCCAAAGAAAACAGCGACAAAATCCGTGAAAAAGACGGATACCAAAAAGAAAGAAACGAAAAAAACGACAAAGTAAGTCGTTTTTTCCAATAGGTGAACATATGAAAAACAATGTATTGATCGGTACAGCCAGAAACGGCCATGTGCGTGCGAGCATCCTGAATGCAAAGGAAATGGTAGAAAAAGCCAGAACGCTTCATGATCTCTGGCCGACTTCCTGTGCAGCTTTGGGACGTACCCTGGCAGTTACTGCCCTGATGGCCTTGCGTCAGAAAGATGATGAAGAAGTCGTCACTGTTACGATCAACGGGAATGGCCCGATCGGAACCATCCTTTGTGTCGGACAAAGCAATGGCCAGGTCAAAGGGTTCTGCGGAAATCCGCATATCTATGAGACCTATCCGGAGACGCATAAGCTTGCGGTAGGTCTGGCAGTTGGCACGGATGGCTATCTGAAAGTCACCAAGAATCTGAAACTGAAACAGAATTATACTTCTGAAGTCCATCTGCAAAGCGGGGAGATCGGAGATGATTTCGCCTACTATTTCCTGATCTCGGAGCAGGTTCCTTCCATCGTTGCGGTCGGTGTCCTGGTTGATTCCGATGACAGCGTGAAATCGGCAGGGGCGATGATCATCGAACTGCTTCCCGATCACGAGGAAGAAGACATAAGGTATCTTGAAAATCTCAAACTGGAGCCGATTTCAAGCGTTCTGGAACGCAATGGTGACCTGTCTGCATATATGAACAGTCTCTTTACAGATTTCAGCGTACTGAAAGAAGAATACGTCTGCTACCATTGCGACTGTTCGAAAGAACGCTTCATGCGTAATCTTCTGACATTATCAAAAGAAGATCTTGAAGAGATCGCACAAGACAAAGAACTGGAAATCAGATGCGAATTCTGCGACAAGACATATCATTTCGATGAAAACGATATCCAGATGGTAATGAGCTATGCTAAGAATCGATGAAGTCGAAATCAGAGAACCGTTGATCGTCGCTCCGATGGCCGGCATCAGCAATGAAGCGTTCCGGGAATTGTGCTTCGAATTCGGAGCGGGGCTGGTTTATACCGAAATGGTCTCCGATAAAGCGATCTACTTCCGCAATAACAGAACCATGAATATGCTGAAGATAGGGAATGAACATCATCCCGTTTCTTTGCAGCTGTTCGGAAGCGATGTGAATACGATGGTCTATGCCGCCCAGGTTCTCGACAGGGAAACGAATTGCGATCTGATCGACATCAATATGGGCTGTCCTGTCAATAAAGTTGTCAAGACCGGAGCGGGATCCGCAATGATGAAAGATGAGGAACATACCGTTGAGATCGTAAAGGAAGTCGTGAAACACGTTTCGAAACCTGTAACGGTGAAGATGCGCCTTGGCTGGGACCTTCAGCACATGAATTATGTATCGCTTGCGAAAAAGCTGCAGGACGCAGGTGTCCGTCTCGTTGCGTTACATGCACGTACCCGTTCCCAGATGTACGAAGGACGATCCGACTGGTCGCATATCAGGATCCTGAAAGAGAATCTGTCCATCCCTGTCATAGGGAACGGCGATGTCAGGAGTGTGGAAGATTACCAGCGCATGCTTGATGAAACAGGCTGCGATGCGGTGATGATCGGCCGTGCCCTGGTAGGCAATCCGTTCCTTCTGAAACAGATCGATGATCATCTTCATGACCGTGAATCCAAGTCTTATACCGCCTCGGATAAGCTGGATTACTGTCTGATTCATGCGAAAAAACTGATCGGTCTCTATGGTGAAAAGAACGCGCTCTCACAGATGCGGGGGCTCTCTCCTCATTATCTTACAGGCATGTATGGAGCTGCTTCCTACAAAGTCAGGCTCAATCAGATGAAGACTTACGATGATCTGGAAAACATCGTTGAAGAATACCGCGGGTTTCTGTCTGAAAAGGAACAGTTAAACTAAAAAGCCTTTCCTTCCGGAAAGGCTTTAACTTATTTCTGCAATCTGATCATCGGATCTGCCAGTCGATCGGTGTCATCCCGTTCTGTACCAGAAAGTAATTTGTCTTGGAAAAAGGTCTTGAACCAAAGAAACCGTTATAGGCACTTAACGGAGATGGATGCGGTGATTCAATGATCAGGTGCTTCGGATTCGTAATGAAAGATTTCTTGCTTCGCGCATTGGCTCCCCAAAGGATAAACACGACCGGTTCTTCTTTTTCGTTCAGTTTCTGGATGATCGTATCCGTCAGGATCTCCCAGCCCTGTCCCTTATGTGAATTGGCGCGATGTGCTTCGACTGTCAGAGAAGTGTTAAGCAGAAGTACACCCTGTCTTGTCCAGTAGACCAGCTGTCCGTGATTCGGGATCGTGCAGCCAAGATCGTCGTGTAGTTCCTGATAGATGTTGACTAAAGAAGGAGGGATCTGTATTCCTTTCGGAACGGAGAAAGCCAGACCCTGTGCCTGTCCTTTCTCATGATACGGATCCTGTCCCAGGATAACCACTTTTACTTCATGATAAGGTGTCAGTCGCAATGCATTATAGATATTCTTAGCCTCGGGATAGATCGTCTTATGAGAATACTCTTCATTCAGGAAACTGCGCAGCTTCTGATAATATGGCTTATCGAATTCTTTTCCGATGATCTCATCCCAGTCATTACCGATCATTTTCATGAATTCATTATATAATATTTATATGTTTACGGATATTCAGGTAGCCATCGACTGGCTGATAAAAAGAAGAAACAACAATTATTCTTTCAAACACTTCAAAGAAGTATGCCACAAGATCGGCGATCCGCAGAATCATCTGTACCAGATCCATGTGGCAGGAACCGATGGCAAGGGTTCGACGGTGAACTACCTGGCGGCATTACTGCGATCACAGGGATACAAGGTAGGAACCTTTACTTCGCCTCATTACCTGACCCATCTGGACCGCATCCGAATCGATGATGTACCGATTCCGGAAGATCTCTTTTTATCGATCCTGAATGAAGGGCTGCCATTCTATCTGGAAAACGATCTGTCGATGTTTGAGATCGATTATCTGATCATGTGCCGTTATTTCAAAGAAGCGCGGGTCGATATCGCAGTCGTTGAAGTTGGACTGGGCGGCCGTCTGGATTCGACCAATGTCGTGGATAATACGAAACTTTCGATCATCACGACCATCGGCTATGACCATATGGACCGTTTAGGGAATACCTTGGAAGAAATATGTCAGGAAAAGTGCGGCATCATCAAGGATGATTCCCGGATCCTGATCGGCCATCTCAGTGAAGAGTGCAGACAGATTGTGGAAGATCGCGCATCGGAACATCACTGCGTTTTCTATGAATTGGGAGAGTATGCAGATCTTGGTAACCGCCGGTTCCGTTTCCATGACCATGAGTATCAGCTCTCTTCCTATGCTTCCTACCAGATCCACAACGCTTCTCTGGCCTTGTTCGCCTTGGAGATCATCAGCAAGGATCTTTGTTTCCAGATCGATTATTCGAAAGCGAAAGAGGCTCTTTCAAACGCTCTCTGGCATGGCCGTTTCGAGATCGTCAAAGAAAAGCCGAGAGTCATCATCGATGGGGCACATAATATTCATGGAATCGAAGCACTGGTTCGATCATTCGATCAATTCACCGGAAGCAAATGCATCGTTTTCTCCGCGTTGAAACGGAAAGATTTCCATCAGATGAGCGAAATGCTGAAGGAACACTGCGACAGACTGGTGATCACGACCTTCGACAACAAAGAAGCCATCGCACATGAAGATCTGCTTCAGTATGATTACGACCCATCCTATGAACATGCGATCGATGAAGCCATAAAAAACTATGACAATATCCTGATCTGTGGGTCTTTGTATTTTCTGAGCGATGTTGTAAGTAATTATAAATTTTAATAAAATGAATCTATAGATAAGGAGACGATATTATGATCGATTATTCTCAGAATGAGGGAAAACAGTACCATATCGGTACCAGCAAAGATGATGTGGGCAAATATGTGATCTTGCCGGGAGATCCGGGCAGATGCGCCAAGATCGCTCAATATTTCGATAATCCTGTCAAAGTGGGACAGAACAGGGAATATGTGACTTATTCAGGCTATCTGGATGGCACGAAAGTGTCTGTATGTTCGACCGGTATCGGCGGTCCGAGCGCTTCGATCGCGCTGGAAGAGCTGGTCATGAATGGCTGCCATACGTTCATCCGTATCGGAACATGCGGAGGCATGCAGCTGGATGTCATGTCCGGTGATGTCATGGTTTCGACCGCATCCATTCGTATGGAGGGAACGACCAGAGAATATGCCCCGATCGAATTCCCGGCAGTTGCCAATCTCGATGTAACAAATGCGCTGATTGCCGCCTGCAAGAAGCTGAATATGCCTTATAAGGTCGGCGTGACCCAGTCCAAGGACTCCTTCTATGGCCAGCATCGTCCGGAGACACTGCCAAATGGCGATGAACTTCTGAGAAAATGGAAAGCCTGGCTGGCGCTTGACTGCAAGGCTTCGGAAATGGAGTCTGCCGCATTGTTTATCGTCGGACAGTATCTGAGAGTCAGAGTCGGTTCCTGCTTCCTGGTCGTCGCAAATCAGGAGAGAGCTGCAGCCGGTCTGGAGAATCCGCAGGTTCACGATACCGATGGTGCGATAAGAGTCGCTGTCGAAGCTCTGAGAGAACTGATCGCTGCGGATAAAGAAGCAGAAAACCAGTAATCAAAATGAAATCTAAAAAATATATTGTTCGAGTCCTGCATGCTTTCACAATATATTTTTTATTATCTGAAGTCATCAAACAGTTTCTGCTCTATCAGGAGAATGGATCATATGACTGGTGGCATTTCCCGTTCCAGCTGTGTTCGATGCCGCTCTACGATCTGCCTTTCTGTCTGTTTCTAAGAAACAGAAACAAGAAAGCTGCGAAAGCCATTGCGACCTTTATCATGGCTTACGGAGCCTTGGGAGGGATCATCGTCTTCCTGGATACTTCCGGTCTGCATTTTACAAATCCCTTCCTGACGTTCAACAGCTATCTCTGGCATATCATGATGATCGTCCTGTCGATCTTCCTGTATCGGAATGTAGAGACGGATCTTTCTTGGAAAGGCTATGGAAAGGTCTGTGCCATCTATCTGATCCATGCCCTGATCGCCACGATCCTGAATGCAACTTTGAGACAGTACGGATCCATTGATATGTTCTATATTTCACCATATCAGAAAATGAATCAGATCGTTTTCAAAGAGATCGGTGAAACCATCGGAAACAGTTCCGTTATCATCGTCTATATCGTTGCTTCTCTTCTGGCAGGAGGGATCGTGATGTATCTCTATCATCTTATAGGAAAGGGGAAAGAATGCTGAAACGCTTTAAAGAAAGAAACGGTATCTATATTGCGGATATTGCCGGTCAGGATAAACTGGCTCATTCCTTGTCATCCAATACCGATTTCTATGATTTATCCGAATGGCCTGAAAATGAAATCTGTCCGGGCACGATCCTGCGTTTCTTTGATCTAGAAAACGGAGAAGTCTATCAGCCTTTTGAAAAGACGGACGATGTGATCTATGGCAATGTATTCTATGTGGAAGAGAATTACTGGTTTCTGCAGGCAGACCGTCAGGCAAAAAAGATCACTCTTTATCGCTACGTTCCTGCTTCTATTCCTGAAGCGGTCACATCTTTCTCCATGAATGACGTCGATACCTACAATCTTTCTCCCATGGGTAACCAAATCCATGTGACCAGCCAGGACTGTGAAAGATTCAGCTGTTACTATCCGGAAGTCTTCTCTTTCCCGATCGGCAGCCACGAGACCGCTGTTTTCATCGATGAAAAGAAGGTCTACCTGGAAAACTGGATCGAAGAAGGCTGGGATGAAGAAAACAATCGCGCAGGGAAAGAGTACCGTTTCTATGATGAAGTCATCATCCGAGATTTTGAAGGCAATATCCTATCAAAAGAAACAGGAACACTCTATCAGGCCAGAAGCGGTTCCTGGTGGATCGGATAATAAAAAAATGGCCTCGACGAGCGGATTCGAACCGCTGACCTTCCGCTTAGGAGGCGGATGCTCTATCCTGCTGAGCTACGTCGAGAACTCCATTACTATTTTAAAAGTAAACGCAATTAAAGACAAGATGTTTATAAGTTTGATATAATATATAAGTTAATTGGAGGTCACTATGCCTATTAATAAGATAACCGGTAAAGGACAGATCAAGATATCAGATAATGCAATCGCTACTCTGGCAGGAACGACAGTCAATGAATGCTATGGCGTAGTCGGAGTCGTTTCGAAGAACTATCTGAAAGACGGGTATTCGACTTTGCTGAAGAAAGAGAACTATTCCAAGGGAATCGTCGTCAAAAACGACAAGACCGGTCTGAATGTGGACGTCTATGTGATCATCAGTTATGGGGTCAAGATTTCCGAAGTCGTCACCGGACTGCAGCAGAGAGTCAAGTATGTCTTGGAAAAATCATTGAATATGGATGTGAATTCCATCAATGTTCATGTAGAAGGAATCAAAGTCAATGGATAGGATCAATGTCATCGATTTCAAAGGCATGCTGAAATCCGCCTGCGCAAATCTGGAAAACCACGCAGATGAAATCAATACCCTGAATGTGTTCCCGGTACCGGATGGAGATACCGGAACGAATATGTCCATGACCTTTAATAATGGCTATGCCGAGGCGATGAAATGTAACAGCGACAGCGTTTCGGATGTAGCGAAAGCCTTTTCCAAAGGCTTATTGATGGGGGCCAGAGGAAACTCAGGCGTCATTACGTCACAGATCTTCAGAGGCTTCTATCAGCACATCGACGGAAAGGAATATATCGATACCGCAGATGTCGCTCAGGCTTTTGAGAATGGTGCAAGAGTGGCCTACAAAGCGATCATGAAACCGGTCGAAGGGACGATCCTCACCGTCATCCGTGAAGCATCCTGGTATGCGAATCATGACTATGAGACAGAGCCTTTCGATCTGAATACATATTTTAAGAAACTGTGCCAGTATGCCGATGAATCGCTGCAGAGCACTCCTGATTATCTGCCGATCCTGAAAGAAGTCGGCGTGGTCGATTCCGGAGGCACAGGTCTCTTGCGGATCATCGAAGGCATCAGGGATTTCCTCGAAGGCCATCCGGACGAATTCTCGCAGACAAAGAAGGAGACTGCAGTCAATCCTGCTTTACTCTTAGAAAACGAAGAATTCGGTTACTGTACGGAGTTCATCATCCGTCTGAATGATGATCTCGTGAAGAAATTTGATGATAAAGTTTTAAGACAGAAACTCACTGACATGGGCGGTGAATCGTTAGTCGTCGTCAAGGACGATGATCTGGTCAAGGTCCATGTGCATACCTTGAAGCCTGGCGATGCGTTGAATATCGGACAGCGCTACGGAGAGTTCCTGAAACTGAAGATCGAGAATATGCAGGAGCAGCATTCGACGATCATTGAAAGTGCCAGAGGGCAGGAAAAGGAAGAGGAACCTGTCATAGAAGAAGAACCGAAAGAAGAAGCACCGAAGCAACCGAAGAAATACGGTGTCATTGCTGTCGCTGCAGGAGAAGGCATCACCAAGCTCTTCTATGATCTCAATGCGGACAAAGTCATTTCCGGAGGACAGACGATGAATCCTTCCACGGAAGATTTCGTCAGAGTCATCGAGGAACTGGATTACTGTGACCATATCTTCATTTTCCCGAACAACTCCAATATCATTCTGGCAGCCAAGCAAGCACAGAATGTATTAAGCGATCGCAAGATCACGGTCATGGAAACGAAGTCTGTCCAGGCAGGATTGTCTGCCGTGGGCATGTTCGATAGTAATCTGGAGCCGGATGAACTGGTTGAGAATCTGCAGGAAGTCATCGATAATGTGGATGCGATCAGTATCACTTATGCGATCAAGGATACGACTTATGAAGGCATTGAAGTCAGGAAAGATGACTATATGGCCATCTCCAAGAAAGGCATCCTGACATCCGGCAAGAACCGCAAGATCGTGCTTTACCGTCTCCTGGATCAGCTGTTCCATGATCCTGAAAAAGAACTGCTGACGATCATCTATGGCGAAGATGTAGATGAGAAAGAAATCAAGGAAGTCGATAAATATATCAGTGATAATTCCGATTTCGATTACGAGATCGTGAATGGCGGTCAGCCGGTCTATAGCTATCTGATCAGTCTGGAATGAAATGGATATCGATATCGATACATTAGACTTTCAATTGAAATGGCCGATCATCGGCCGCTTAAAAGATGAACTCTATCCTTATGAGGGATATGATCATATAAGATATACTGCCAGAGGCCTGATTGAAAACAGCAAAGGTCAGTTTGTTTTTCTGCATATCGTCGGAGAAGATCTTTTTGGCATGCGTGATCATCTGGAGACTTGCGGCGGAGGTCTCGAAGAGAATGAATTCCTGGATGAAGCCCTGGCAAGAGAAGCCAGGGAAGAACTGGGTCATGAGATCCATGGCATCACATTGATCGGTTCGATCATCGATACCTACAACCTCATCCATCGGATCACGTTATCGACTTTCTTTCACGCCTATATCGATGAGAAGGAAGAATCGACACATCGCACGGAGGAGGAACAGATACTGATCAAGGAGATCATCTGTCTGGATCCTCTGACTGCTTTGGACCGTCTTGAACATCAGGCGGCACACGATGTCGACAAGCTTGTGCAGCGTAGAGATGCGCTGGCTTTACGATATTTTCTGGAATGCAAAGGTTTACTGTAAAGGAGTTTCATATGTACGGTGCGATCATAGGTGATATCGTCGGTTCCCGTTTCGAATGGGACAATATCCTCACAAAAGATTTCGATCTGTTTACGAAATACAGTTTTTTCACGGATGATTCCGTGATGACCATTGCGGTAGGGAAAGCGTTATATGAATCCAAAAGAAATGATTATAAAGATCTGAATGATCAACTGATCTACTGGATGCATGAAATAGGCAAAAAATACCCCGATTGCGGTTATGGAGGTCATTTCTATTACTGGATATTTCAGAATGATATAAAACCCTACAATTCATTCGGAAACGGCAGCGCGATGCGCACATCCTATTGTGCGCATATCGCGGAATCGTTGGAAGAAGCCTTGGATCTGGCGGAAAAATGCGCAGCTGTCACGCACAATCATCCGGAAGGTGTGAAAGGGGCACAGGCCACGACTGCATGCATCTGGCTGGCCAAACATGGCAGCAGCATCGAGGAAATCCGCGACTATGTGAATGGACATTATTACACACTGGATTTCACTCTGGACGGGATCAGGGAGACTTACCGCTTCAATGAAACCTGCCAGGGAACCGTCCCCCAGGCGATTGAAGCCTTCCTGGAAGCTGTTTCTTTCGAAGATGCGATCCGGAACGCGATCTCGGTCGGAGGCGATTCCGATACGCTTGCCGCCATTACCGGAAGCATTGCGGAAGCATATTTCGGTATCCCTGAAGAATACATTCAGAAAGCAGACAGCTATCTTGATGAGTATCTGAAAACGATCGTTCATGAGATTTTATAAGGAGGTATCACTTTGTCTTTAAACTATAATATTTTTCTGCATGAAACCGACAAGAATGCATTGAACGCTTTAAAAGCCATTCCTGGTTTCACGCAATTGCTGAAATCCTATATGAAAGCCTGGAACGAGAAGCTTTTCTATATCCAGAATATGTCTACTTTTGTACATATTACCGATCAGCAGCTGGGCAAGTATCAGGAAATGCTTCTGCCGATCTGCAAGAAACTGGATATCGAAGTACCTGATCTGTTCCTTCAGCTGAATCCATATCCGAATTCCTATACCAGCGGCGATACGAAACCGTTCATCGTGATGACATCAGGTCTTCTGGAAACCCTGCCGGAAAGGCTCATTCCGACCGTTCTTGCACACGAATGCGGACATATCGCCTGTCACCATGTCCTGTACCGTACGATGGGCCAGATGATCCTGAATGGCGCTCTGTTCACGTTACTGGGGCAGGGGGTCAGCGCCTTGCTGACACAGCCGATCCGGGCGGCATTCTACTACTGGATGCGCTGCAGCGAATTCTCTGCAGACCGGGCTGCGATCCTTTGTGACGGTTCTCCTGACAACATGATGGAAGTCTGTGCGAGACTCGCAGGATTCGGTAAAGGGATCGGAGAACCGATCAATATGGAAGCCTTCATGAAACAGGCAGAAGAATACCGCCAGCTCATCAATGAAAATCCTATGAATAAGACCATGGAATTCATGGCCTTCGGATACAGTACCCATCCATTGAACGCAGTCAGAGCCTATGAAGCATCCGCTTGGGCTTCTTCCGAACAGTTCATCAAAGCAAGAAACTACTGCGAAGCCTATCAGCGAGGCGAGTCTTCGTTTGAAACGCCATTGCTTTATAACGAAAAACACTACCTGAATCACAATTATCAGGAAGTACTGAAAGAGCTTGAGGAGCAGGGTCTGAAGGCAGGTCTGTCCCGTTCAACAGAAAAGAATACCGCAGTAAGAGAAGGGGGTGTCATCAGTGTCAGCATCGATGATTCTCACAACTATAAAGAAGACGACTGGGTCAGGACCGATGCCAAAGTCGAAGTCGAATACTACCAGCCTCTGACAAATGAGGAGATCGCTCTTCAGCATCCCGGTCAGATCTGCATGCCGCAGAATTATATCTACTACATCGGCAAAGACTATAAGGAAGTCGAGAGGGAACTCATGAACATCGGTCTGCCCGATATCACTCTGATCCCCCAGAAGGATATCAGAAAAGAAAGCGACAGAGCTCTTCACAGGGTTTCAGCCCTGAGAATCGATGGCAAATCGAAATTCAGTAAAGGCAGCTGGTTCGATATCATGTCGGATGTGATCATCATCTATCACGAGATGGCTGATTGAATGAAATAACCGAAAGAAAAGGATCTGCTTAATTCGCAGATCCTTCTTTTTCTTCCTGTGCTTTTATCTTATTGAGTTCTTCCTCTTCCAGGACACGGTAAGCGACTTTGCCGACCAGTGTCTTTGGCATGTCATCTCTGAACTCGATGTCATATGGCAACGCATATTTTGCCATATACTTCTTGCAATGAGCCATGATATCAGCTTTGATCTGTTCGCTTGGTTCAATGCCAGGTTTCAAAGTGACGAACGCTTTGACCTTCTGCATCCTGTATGGATCCGGAATGCCGATGACACAGGACATCTGTACATCGTCATGCGCATCCAGGATATTTTCCAGTTGGGCAGGATAGATATTGTATCCGGAAGAGATGATCATTCTCTTGGATCTTCCCTTGAAATAAATGAAACCCTCCTCATCCATGATGCCCAAGTCTCCGGTATGGACCCAAGTCAGGCCATCGACATCCGATTTTCTTAACGTCAGATCGGTTTCCTCCTTGTTGTTCAAGTAACGATCCATGACAGTCGGACCGGCCAGAAGGATCTCACCTTCTTCGCCATAAGGCACTTCATTATCCGTATCAGGTTCAACGATCTTGATGAATGTATCAGGGAACGGAATGCCTATCGAACCTTCCTTGTACATGAACGGCGGAGTCAGGCAGCAGGCAGTGACGGTCTCGGTCGTGCCATAGCCTTCACGCACCTGGATCGTCGCATGATGATCCAGCAGGAAGTGATCGAATTTCTTCTTCAGTTCGATGGACAGAGAGTCGCCACCCGAGAAGACACCTTTCAGGAAGGAAAGGTCTTTGCCTTCCATGGAAGAAATACGCAGCAGCGCTTCAAACAGGGTAGGAACACCGGCAATGAAGTTGCACTTGTATTTGACGATCTGCTTTGCATAGGATTTCGCAGTGAAACGAGGAATCAGGATGCAGCGGCCGCCGTTTGCCAGCATCGAGTGGATGCAGACGCCCAGACCGAAGCCGTGGAACAGCGGCATTGCCGCCAGCATCTTGTCGCCGTGGCGGTACATCGGGTTGGTTGCCACGATCTGTCCTGCCAGAGCGTTGAAGTTCCTGTTTGTCAGTACGATACCCTTGGTCGTACCAGTAGTTCCACCGGAATACAGGATGACGGCAGGATCTTCGGCTTTTCTTTCCTTGCGATAGTTGTAGAAGCCGCTCTTGGCCAGATTCATGAACTGGTTCCAGCGGATGACCGGAGCGTCTTCCGGGATCTTCTTGATCTTTCTGCCCTCGGTAAGCATATATCCCGCCCGGATCGGACGAGACAGTTCATCCTTGATCGAAGCGATGATGATGTTCACGACATTGGTATTTTCTCTGATCCGTTCGAATTTGTCATAGAACTGGTCCAATGTGACCGCTACCACGGAATTGGACATATTCAGATAGTTCTCAATTTCTTTTTCAGCCGATAACGGATGGATCATGTTGGCGATCGCGCCGATGCGGTTGACCGCATAGAACAGGAAGATCGCCTGCGGACAGTTCGGCATTGCGATCGTGACACAGTCGTTCTCTCTGACGCCGATCGTACGAAGTGCACGCGCACATTTATCGATCTCATCGACCATTCTGCGGAATGTCGTGGATCTGCCCATGAAATCAAAGGCAACGGAAGTCGGATATTTCTTCGCCATTTCTTCGATGGCATCCGACATCGATCCTTCGAAATATTCCAAGGTCAACGGTATTTCACTTTGCTCAGAAGCTTTCGCCCAGGGGATCCTTTCGGTGATCGGGGTATCGAAAGCCTGTACAGTTTTCGTCGTTTTTTCTTTCTTGTCTGTCATATAAGCTCCTTTAATCAAAACATAACAATTATATCCTATTATGAATCAAAAAGTAAGTAAGATTGTTTTAAGAAAATAAAAGATAACAGCCTGAATGAATTAAGAAACCATTGAAACCGTAATTCTTAATCAAAACCTTTCATAAAGGTTATAATTTAGATATGGACGACAAACAGAGACTTCTTGAACTGAGACAATTACTGAAGCGCTACAGCTACGAATACTACACACTGGACAAGCCGACGGTTCCCGACAGCGAGTATGACGCTCTGTTCCGGGAACTGCAGGAACTGGAAGACAGATATCCGGAAATGGATGATCCTGATTCTGTCACCAAGAGGGTAGGCTTTGAGATCTTAAGCGAATTCCAGAAAGTCGATCATGAAAAGCCCATGCTTTCATTGGGGGATGTCTTTTCTTATGATGAACTGCGGGAATGGTCCAGGAAGATCACGGATCTGTATCCCGATGTCGAATACTGTGCCGAATACAAGATCGATGGACTGGCGATGTCGCTGACATATGAAGACGGACAGTTCAGACAGGCGGTTACCCGAGGCGATGGCATTACCGGTGAGGATGTCACCAACAATGTCCGTACCATTCATACAATCCCCAAGACGATCCCTTACAGACAGCGCTACGAGATCCGCGGGGAAGTCTATATGCCCAAGGCATCTTTTCATCGGGTCAACCGTGAACGTCTGAACAACGGTGAAGAAGAATTCGCCAACCCGAGAAATGCTGCGGCAGGTTCGATAAGGCAGCTGGATCCGCGTATCTGCGCTTCAAGAGGTCTGGATGGCTTCTGGTACCATGTACCGGATGATGTCAATTCCGATACGCATTATGGTTCCCTGATGTATGCCAGAAGGCTGGGATTCATCGTCAATGAAAACACGAAGCTGTTCCATAACATCGAAGATGTCATTCAATATATCGAAGAAACCGCAAAGATCCGGAATGACCTTCCTTACGAGATCGACGGCATGGTCATCAAAGTCAATTCCTATGCCTTGCAGAATAAGCTTGGTTTTACCTCAAGAATACCGAAGTGGGCCATCGCCTATAAATTCCCTGCAGAAGAAGTCAAAACGACCCTGGAGGACATTTTCATCACAGTAGGAAGGACAGGGAAATGTACGCCAAACGCAAAGCTGACCCCTGTACGAATCGCAGGTACGACCGTTTCCTTCGCAACATTGCATAATGAAGACAACATCAGAGATAAAGATATCCGTATCGGCGATCAGGTCATCGTGCGTAAAGCCGGCGATATCATCCCTGAAGTCGTCCGAGCCATCAAAGAAGACAGAAAGAGCGATCTTCCGAAATATGTTTTTCCGGAATACTGTCCGGTCTGCGGAGGCAGGCTCTATCGTTTCGAAGATGAAGCAGCCCATTACTGCGTCAACAGCGAATGCAAAGCCAGACTGGTTTATTCGATCGCTCACTTTACGGAGCGTAATGCGATGAATATCGATGGCTTAGGCGAAAAACGGGTCGAAGCATTCTTTAATGCGGGACTGCTGAACAGTTTCGAAGACATCTACAAGCTGCATAACCGCAGAGAGGAGATCCTGTCTTTAGAGAAATTCGGTGAAAAATCCTACAGCAATCTCATCGAAGCGATCGAAGGATCCAAACAGAATTCTCTGGAACGTCTGATCTATGGTCTGGGTATCCGGCAGGTCGGCGAAAAAGCCGCCAAGATCCTGGCTTCCTATTATGGCAATATGGACAGTTTCATGGCGGCAAGCCTGGAATCTTTAAGCGAGATCAAAGACATCGGACCGGTCACTGCCGAATATATACGTGATTTCTTTGCAGAAGAGAATAACCAGGAAATGATCCGTCAACTGAAACTCTTTGGTGTCAATATGAACTATGTCGATAACAGCATATCCAATGATTCTGTTTTCAATGGAAAGACTGTGGTCGTGACCGGTACTTTGGAGAACTATACCCGTAATGAGATCAGCGAACTGCTGGAGAATCTCGGTGCCCATGTGGCATCTTCCGTATCCAAAAATACCGATTATGTCATTTATGGCAAAGAAGCAGGCACCAAGCTGCGCAAAGCCCAGGAACTGAATGTGACCACCATCGATGAGACAGAGTTTGGAAAGCTTCTCTAATATGTGATAGAATAATCTATGGAGTATTTATGAGCGAAATCAGAAAAACAAAAAAGAGAAAAGAAAAGAAAAGACTATCGAAGTCAGCGCTTATCCTGATCATCGGCACGATCATCATCGCTATTCCGGTCATTGCGTTTCTGACCATTTTGGGCGTATCTGCCTTACAGACAGGTTCACCGCGTGAAGGTTCCCGTTTTGATGCGGATCTGGATCCCGCGATTACCAGTGATGCAGTAACTTCATTGAAGGCAGATCTTGAATCGATCGGATCGTTTGACAGCGTCGAAGTCGTTCTTTCCGAAGGACAGCTGAGGATCTTTATCGATACCAAAGATAACTTAAGCGAAGATGAGATCGATTCCATCGTCACTTCCGCCTACAACAAGGTTAACAGCGCCTTACCGATCAATACCTATTTCACTGCTACGGATTCAAAGAAGATGTATGATCTTCAGATCAATGTCTATACGAAAGCAGAAGCAAGTCCGATCGGCACGGCAGATTCAAGACAGTATAAGCTGCTGCATAAGAATTCCATGGAAGAGACCTATAGTATTGATGATATGGCTCATCCGAAAGATCCGGCTTTGGCTGCCGAACTGGAGGGCCTGACTCCGGAAGCGGAAGAGGTTCCGGAGGACGATGGTTCCTCGGAAGGTTCAGGTGATTAACTTCATGGAAACATGAAGTTTTTTAATCTATGAAAAACGATATCGTCAGATGTGAATGCGTAGATATGGCCATCGATGGCTCAGGAATCGCTAAATGTGGAGATTTAGTGGTTTTTGTGAAGGAAATGATCAAAGGCGAGATCGCTGATGTGAAGATCACCAAGGAGAAGAAATCTTACTCCTACGGGATCATCGATAAACTGATCGAAACGTCTCCTGAAAGAGTGGAATCGGATTGCCCGATCGCGTATAAATGCGGGGGCTGTGATTTCCGGCATATCAGCTATGATCATCAGCTGAAGCTTAAGAAAGAGATCCTCGCAAACATTCTGAAGCCTTTTGAGGTCCTGGACATCGTTCCTGATGAAGTCCACTACTATTACCGCAACAAGGTCCAAATCCCTTACAGGGACGCTAAAATGGGCTTCTATCGCAAGTATTCCAATGATATCGTGGAATTTGATGATTGCCTGATCGAATCCAAGACAGCGAACCGGATCATTGAAGATCTGAAGGAATTACTGAAAGACTATCCGAAAGCAGGACAGATACGGCACATTCTGATCAAGCAGAACCATGATCAGAGCGAAATGATGCTGGGGTTCATCGCCTATGAGAAGATCGATCTGACGGATATCGTAAACATTCTGATCAAGAAGTATCCGCCGATCTGTTCCGTTATTCTGAATATCAACAATAAAGAGACCAATGTCATATTGGGCGAAGAAGAGATCCTGCTTTACGGGAAACCCTATATCATGGATGAATACCATGGGATCAGAGTCAAGATCTCTTTGAAATCCTTTTATCAGGTGAATTACAGACAGATGCTGAAACTGCATGAACTGATCAGAGAACTATCGGAACGCGATGAAGAAAGCAGAGTCCTTGATCTGTATTGCGGCATCGGTACGATATCGCTGTTTATGGCGAAATCGGCGAAACAGGTGACAGGGGTCGAGATCGTCAAAGAAGCCGTAGCCAACGCGAAAGATAACGCGATGATCAACAGGATAGAAAATGTGGATTTCGTTCTGGCGGATGCTTCCAAAGGAATGGACAGCTATCTCAAAGACAAGGACATTGTGATCGTCGATCCGCCTCGCAAAGGGCTTTCAAAGGAACTGATCGACTCGTTGATCAAAAACGGAATAAACAGAATCATCTATGTTTCCTGCAATCCTCAGACCCTGGCAAGAGATCTCAAACTGTTTGAGAATGATTATCATATCAGTGAGATCCATCCTGTCGATATGTTTCCATATACGATCCATTGCGAATGCGTAGTCCGTCTAGAAAAGAAATGAAAGAAAAAAGGATCTGTCCATATCACGAATACTGCGGAGCTTGCACGAAGCAAGGCCTTTCTTATGCAAAACAGCTGGAGTGGAAACAGAACAAGATCAACAGGCTTTTCCAGAAGATCCATGACGTAAAACCGATCATCGGTGCCTATGATCCATATCATTACCGCAACAAAGCACAGATCAGTTTCGGTTATGACGACAAGCATCGCATCATTGCCGGAAACTATGTGGAATCGACGCATATCATCGTTCCGATCGAAGAGTGTCAGCTGGTCGATCCGGAAGTGAACGCTATCTTTCAGACGATACTGAAACTTGCAAGGAAGTATCATCTGTCTGTTTTCGATGAACGGAAACTATCCGGTTTTCTGAGACATGTGCTGATAAGAAACAATCATGATGATACCCAGATCATGGTGGTGTTTGTCACGGGAACGGACCGTTTCCCTCATAAGAAAGAAATCATCACAGAGCTTCTGGACAGGCATCCTGCGATCGTTTCGATCGTCCAGAATATCAACAGGCGTCATACCAGCATGGTTCTGGGAAACCGTTCTTTAACGCTCTACGGGAAGGATCATATCAGTGATGAATTATGTGGATACTGTTTCAAGCTGTCCTGCAGTTCGTTCTATCAAATCAATCATAACCAGACGGAAAAGCTTTATGGATACGCCTTGAAGATGGCTAAGATCAAAAACACGGATACCGTACTGGATACCTACTGCGGGATCGGAACGATCGGCATCATTGCCTCGAAAGAAGCAGGGAAAGTGATCGGTGTGGAGCTGAACAGACAAGCCGTCAAGGATGCCGTAAGCAATGCGAAAGATAATAAAATCAAGAATATCTACTTCTATCAGGATGATGCGGGCACATTTATGGACAAATACCGGGACGAGGTCGATGTCCTGATCATGGACCCTCCGCGTTCCGGAAGCGATTTCCGTTTCTTAAGTGCGGTCAACCGGCTTTCTCCGGAACGGATCGTCTATATCTCCTGTGAACCGGAGACACAGGTCAGAGATTTGAAATACCTGCTGAAAAAGAACTACAAGATCACCGATGTACAGCCTTTTGATCTGTTTCCATTCACGGATCATATCGAAAATGTCTGTGTGCTGAAAAGAGAAAAACACTGATCTATGAAAACAAGGATCATGAAATACGGCGTCAATGGGGAAGGGATCGCTTATGTGAAACATAAGCCCGTTTTCGTGCCGCTGTGTATCAAAGACGAGATCATCGATCTAGAAATCACCGAGATGAACGAGCGCTACGGAAGAGGTACTGTCCGAAAGATCATTGAGAAGAGCCCGCAAAGGATCAAAGCGATCTGTCCTTACCAGAAAGAATGCGGTTCCTGCGTGATGATGCATATGAATGAAGAGGAACAGAACCAGGCCAAGAAAGAGATCCTGCAGGAAGCGCTGCAGAAGTATGCGGACTATAAAAGAGAAGTCCCGGACCTGGTCCGGACCAATGATCTCTTTTACCGGAATAAGTGCAGTCTCGCTTTCGGTCTTTCTCATGGAAAACTGGTCAATGTCATGTATCAGAACGGTTCCCATAAGAACGTCTATATCGATGAATGTGTGATCCATGAAAAAGGATTGGAAACGATCAGGAAAGAGATCCTGAAGATCCTGAATGAACATCATTGTGGACTCTATGATAAAAAGAATTCCAAAGGCTACCGTTATCTGATGATACGAGGTTTGGATAAAGAGTATCAGGTCGTACTGGTAACAGGAAAAGATGAAATCCCTGCAACTATCATCGATGAGATCACGAAAATCAGGGGCGTCGTATCTTTGCATCAGGGGATCAATACGGAACGAAATCCGTTGAACATGATTCCTGAGAATCTGCATCTTCTGAAAGGGAAAGAAGCGATTGGATTTGAACTACAGGGATTTAAACTGCAGCTCAAGCCATCAAGTTTCTTCCAGTTGAATACCAAGACAGCAGAAATGCTGTATGAGACCGTGATCAGTGAAGCAGGAGAAAAGAACGATTTGGTCGTGGAAGCTTATTCCGGAATCGGAGTAATGGGCCTTCTGCTGAGCAGGAAAGCGAAGAAAGCGATTTGTATCGACATCGGTGAAAGCTCCATCCGGGATGGACAGATGATCATGGAAGAGAATCATATCAGTAATGTCGAATATCGCTGTGAAGATGCTTCCAAGGCTCTTAGAAAGATTTTAAAAAGGCAGCAGATCGGCTGTCTGGTCGTCGATCCTCCGAGAGTCGGATTAAGCAAGGATCTGCTTCAGACGCTGAACAGTCATCCTGTCGATAAGATCATCTATGTTTCCTGCAATCCTGCGACATTAGCCAAAGATTTGGATGTATTGAAGAAGAAATACGAAATAGAGAAGATTCTGCCTTTTGATATGTTTTCCCAGACTCAGCACATTGAGACTGTATGCTGCTTGTACCACCGGAAGAACGACTTTGTTTCAGTGCCATATGAACCCAAAGACGCTGACTATCTGAAAAAGTGAGAGGATGAGATGGTAGAGAAGAGAATAATCGTCGAGACTGACAGATTGGTATTGCGGCGATTTTGCGAAGAAGACCTGCAGGATCTGTATGATTATTTATCAGATGAGACAGTGGTGCAGCTTGAACCCTATAGGCCTATGGACATGAATGGAGTGAAAGACGAACTTGATCGGAGGATCTCAACCGATGAAATGATCGCCATCGAATTGAAAACCAATCATAAATTGATCAGGAATGTATATCTTGGAAAAAGAGAATGCAATGCTCTTGAACTTGGATATGTGTTTAACAGACAGTTCTGGGGACAAGGATACGCAAAGGAAAGCTGTACAGCATTGATCCGCAAAGCATTTTCGGAAGGAGTTCACAGAATATATGCCGAGTGCGACCCGTGTAATGCGGCATCGTGGAAACTGCTGGAAAAATTAGGTTTCACCAGTGAGGCTCATTTCAGGAAAAATGTGTTTTTCTGGAAGGATAATAACGACGAACCGATCTGGAAAGATACCTATGTATATGGCCTTCTGAACGAATAGACATTTCTTAACCCGTTTTGTTGATTTATATCGCTGCAGCTAATTTGGCGAAACAGCATGTGTTTTAAATCAGAATCATTCAAAGGATTAAGGTATATAGATAGCAAACATGAGATCTAGCCCATTCGAACCGTCGGTCATAATAAACAAAAAGTCAAATAAAAGGAGAACGCAAATATGATCTACAACGAAACGATGCAAAGCATCCTTGCCCGCAGAAGTTACAAAGTCTTCGACAGTAAACCGATCGATGATGAGAACCTGGAAACGATCATCACCGCAGGACTCTATGCGCCGACAGGAATGAACCGCCAGCCTTGGCATTTCACAGTCATTAAAAGTGAAGAAGGACTCGCCAGATTTGCCCAGGCACGCAGATCGCTTCCTTTACCTCCGGGCATCCCTCCGGAAGCGGCAGCCAGATTCGGTGATCCGATGAGGAATGCTCCGGTCATGATCCTTGTCTCTGCCAAAGAAGGAGGAACTTCTTTCGAAGACAGCTGTCTGGCTATGGAAAACATGTTTATTGCAGCAGCCTCTTTCGGCATCATGAGCGGCTGGGACCATGCGACGGTGAAAGATCTTTTCAATCATGATCCTGAACTGAAGAAGGAACTGATTCCGGAAGGATATGTCCTGTATGCGGCAGCTTTCTTCGGTTATCCGGGACCGGAAGTCAAGGATCGCGGAGAACGAAAAGGTACGGTACAATACATCTAGATCGATCATAAGCAATACACTTAAAATGACCTGCAATGAGGTCATTTCTCGTTTCTTTAATGTGCTTATCTACTAATCAAAACCGAAAGCGGTCAGATAGACCATGACGATAAAGGAAATGATCCCAAACCACACAGCCAATGACAACGGCGGTACGAATAAAGCTTTCAATATACCCCGCAGCATACCTTTCCTTAACTTGAATTCAGTTTTTTTGCGGTAACGTTTCAGTCTGCCGTTATCCTGATACAGATAAATCCATGGATTGTCATGGAGTTCGACAATACCGAATTTCAAAAGATAGATCGGCACCACCGGCACAAAGATACAGAACCATACCGCCGAGCCTCCCAGTTCCAGCCGTCTGAAATCGAAACCGTTCACAAGCAGGGCTACAATCACCGGAAGAAACAGTGCCACGAAACATAGCAGAATGATTTCGATGACTCTCAAAGGTGTTGTAAATTTCAGCACGACCGGCTGTTCTTCATTTTCAATCTTTTCAAAGAAGACCGGATCAGCGATCCTGCGTTTTGTTTCCTTTGCTTCTGATGTAAAGATCTTTCTGCCGGAAGATACCGAGAAACTGTTATGTGTCGTATCGCTGTATAAACATAGAGTTACGATGATGAAGAACAGGGCAAGAATACCGGTAATATAGAGGCTGGAGAAAAGATCCTTGCTGAAGAGAAAGATAATTCCACAGATGATTACGGAAAAGACAATGGTCGCAATGATCGCTTTAAGCCACCAGGGCAGGAAATAATAATGAGAATCCTTCAAGGCGCGTACGCTGACTTTTCCGGTCTGTCCGTTGACAGCAGCCATCAGCTCGCCATCCGTAAAATAATAGACAGGCAGAAGGACGGGCAGGCGGATCGCTCCGCTCACATCGGAAGAGATGTCGACTTTATCCGTTTCCAGCACTTTCTGTATCGATGGCGCATAAACAGAGGAAGATTCTTTTCTTGCTCGGTCTTCCAGATCTTTGCCATTGATGTCGGCGATCTTGACGCGCTGCCCGGCGATATAACCGAAATCAAAAGGCGCCAACGTATCGATATCATAGGGTTCCATCCCGTCCAGCAGGAGATTGTCCAACTGCCTGGAACGGTTGATGAATTCATCTTCCAGGAAACCTTCGCAGTAATAGGTTCTGGATCCATCCATCCGATCCGCATACAGATGTACGGGACCTCTCACAAGCTCATACGGAAGATAGAAACCATCCAGTTCATTGATGTGCTTCAGAAGCCGCTTTGCTTCCGTTTTCTTTTTATTTGTATCACACCAATTCTGCAGTTTTTCTTTTGCCTCAGTTAATGTGATGCTAAACGGAACGATTGATTCCGGCATATTTTCGGTTTGCAGGTATTCACTTCGGACCAGGCTCTTCCCACAGAACGGACAAGTTGATAATGCCTCATTCTCTTCGATTACGATTTCAGCTCCGCAGCCATCACAAACCGTATGAAAAAGCCTGAAATTCTTCAAAGAATCCCTGAGTTTTTCTCTTTGAATCCTGCGGAATCCCTGTTTCTGCTGAACAGCTTCGCTGATTTCGACTTTGCTTCCGCAGTAAGCACAGAGATAACGCTGACTTAGAATGTCGAAACGGGCAGGAGCGCCGCAATTGGGGCAGTAGATGGTCGCTATTTTCTGATCCATATCTTGTTCTGTATAAACCCATTATCGCTGAAAAAACATAAAAATGCCATAACAGATGTTAAGATGGTATCAGTAGAATATGAAAAACTATTTGAATAGGATTACAGACCCAAGCAAAAAGAAAGAATTCCTGATCACAGCTGTCTTGCTGTTTCTTTTGTGTATAGCTGTGATAGCTATCAGAGGAAATACCTATACCTGTCGTATTCCCAATCACATGCATTATGATGACATCAGCGAATATGCCGTAACGATCGATCAGGATCAGCCGGTCATTGAAATCGTAGACAGTTCATTGTCCTATGATTATCTGGATGTGAAAGTCAAAGCGATCTCTCCCGGTTCCGTCTTCCTGAATGCGACCGATCCGGAAGGGAACAACTGGATCGCCCGCCTCTATGTGTTTGAACCGGGAATCATCTGCCGTGATACGTTTTTCGGAGATTGCACAGGAGATGAAGTCATCCCGATAACGATATTTCTTTTTCTGATCCTCCTGCTGATCAGGCTGATCAGAAAATATAGGAACGAATATCAGACGAATCCTTACAGCTATCGCAATATACGCGATCTTGGTCTGATCATTTTTCTCGGTTTCTCTCTGGCTGATCAGGTCGGATCCGTATTCCATTACTCTGGTCTGATCAATACGATCTATTCCATCATCAATTCGGCATCCGGTTTTGCGATCATCGTACTGCCTGTGGCTTTTGTGGTTTTCGTGCTGGTGACACTCAGCAATCTTCAGCTGATGCTGAAAGAGGGCAGGAACTGGCGGAATATGCTGGGTTGCATCCTGGGGGTAATGGTCTGTGTCGGCACGATGCTGCCGATGATCATCAGCGATTTCCTGCAATGGCGTTCTAACATCATTGATGTCCATGATATGCGTGGTCCGGCTTTATATATCGAGCTGTTTGCGGAGAATGCGGTTTTTCTGATCATCGCCTATCTGGAGTGTATTCTTCTGGCAACCATCATTTCAGTGGTGTCTGCTGCCAGGCATGTGCCTGCTTTCGACAAGGATCACATCATGGTCCTTGGCTGTCAGATCAATCAGGATGGTTCTTTGACTCCTCTTTTGAAAGGAAGAGCCGACCGGGCCATCGAATTTGCGAAGATGCAGAAGGAGAATACAGGAAAAGAGATCATCTTCGTTCCTTCAGGAGGACAGGGTTTTGATGAAGTCATGCCGGAAGGACAGGCGATCTGCAACTATCTCATCAGTCAAGGGATTCCTGAGGATCATATCATTGTGGAAGATCGTTCCCTGAATACCGAAGAGAATTTCCGCTATTCCTATGAACTGATGAAAGAAAGAGGAACAGATGATCCCAAGATCGCTTTCTCTACCACCAACTACCATGTCTTCCGGGCTGGAGCGATTGCTTCTCTGCAGGGAATCAGAGCAGAAGGCATCGGAAGCGGTACAAAAGCCTATTTCTGGATCAATGCTTTCATCAGAGAATATATCGCTACAATGTTTGCAGAAAGAAAAACGCATCTGAAGATCATTGGAATACTGCTGATTATCGTAACTGTGATGATTTATATCTACTATCTGGCAGATATCTGAGATGAAGGGGTAACTATTATGAATATAAGAAAAGAATGCGAAAGAATCTATGAGGATACAGTAGCGCTTCGAAGGAAGCTTCATCAGCGTCCTGAGATCGGCATGGATCTGAAGGAGACATCCGATATCGTCTGTCAGGAACTGGATCAGTTTGGCATATCCTATAAACGCCTGGGGGATTCGGGAATCATTGCGGAAATAAAAGGGAAGAAAGCAGGCAGCGATCATATCGTGATGCTCAGAGCGGATATGGATGCCTTGAATGTAACGGAAGAAACAGGGTTGCCTTTTGCCAGCCTGAATGAAGGAAAAATGCACGCCTGCGGGCATGATATGCATACGGCAATGCTTCTGGGGACAGCGAGGATCATGAGCGAAAACCGCAACGAATTTGCGGGGACCGTAAGACTTCTGTTCCAGGCTGGAGAAGAAGTGTCTGATGGTGCTTTGTATCTGATAGAAAACGGAGCGCTGGAACGGGTAGAAGCGGGAATGGGGATCCATATGGATCCGTTTGCCAAAACAGGAACGATCAACGCAAAACCCGGTCCGGACTGGGCTGCAGTCGACCGTTTTGTGATCACCGTCAAAGGGAAGGGCGGTCATGGTGCTTTGCCTCATGAGAACTGCGATGCCATTATTGCCGCCTGCAATATCGTTACGAATCTGCAGACCATGGTATCGAGAGAAACCGATCCGATGCAGTCCCTGGTGGTCACTGTGGGCTCTCTTCATGCCGGGACTTCCTACAACATCATTGCCGAAACCGCAACGATCGAAGGCACCTGCCGCTGTTTCGATCAGGAAGTCTACGAAAAGATCCCTTCCATGCTGGAAAGGATCAGCACCAATACAGCTTCCGCCTTGAAATGCAGCGCAGAACTCAAACTGCAACGTCTGATCAAGCCGCTGGTCAATGATGACAAGATGTATGGATTATTAAAGAAATCTTCGATCAAGGTGTTAGATGATGAAAATGATTTCCAGCTGGCAAAATCAGCCATGCTGGGAGAAGATTTTGCGGAATATGCCAGCCGTATCCCGTGCGTTTTTGCCCATATTGGCGCAAGTGGGGACTATCCTTTGCACAGCAGTCATCTCATTTTCGATGAAAAAGCAATGCTGACCGGAATGATGTGCGAGATTCAATTTGCTTTGGACTATCTGGAAGAAGCTTGAATATTCTTCAAGCGGATTCTATAATGAAATCGAGGTATTTTTATGGAATTCAAAGACAATCTGCGTTATTTAAGAAAAGTAAATAAAATGTCTCAGGATGAGCTGGCGGATAAGCTTGGCTACAAGTCCTTTACAACTGTGCAGAAATGGGAAGATGGTACAGCTTTTCCGCGTGTCAGTACTCTGAACAGGATTTCAGAGATCTTCGATATCGATGTCGATCATCTGCTGAACACCAATATCCGAACCCATCAGGTCGCTGTCCCAATTCTTGGCGAAGTCAAGGCAGGCTACGATCTGTATGCGAATGAAGATATCTATGGTTTCGAATACTGCGACAACCGCGAATATGGACCGGGAGAGTATTTCTATCTGAAAGTCAAAGGCGATTCCATGATCAATGAGAGGATCGGCGAGGGAGATATCGTCTATGTACGCAAACAGAACTATCTGGATAATAAGGACATGGGTGTCTTTCTTCTGGAAAACAACGAGGTTACGATCAAGCGTGCGATCTTCAACAAGAACAGCATCACCCTGAAAGCTGCCAATCCTGCCTATCCCGATCGGCGCTATGATTATGATGATGTCAAGATCCTGGGCAAGGTCCTTCACAATAAGGTATTATTCTGATGGGAAAGAAAACCTTGCCTTATATCGGGCTGTGTACCGGTTTCTATCTGCTGATCAGTGCGATCGAGATCTTTCTTGGCAAACCGCTGGTTGATTTCATCGGATTCGGATACAGGACACATCTGATCGTATATATCATACTGCTGCTTTTGGTCAATCCCTTCATCGTCCGCTATGTGACAGACAAGATGAGACCTGCAATCAATTCCGAAAACAGACAACGAGGTGAACTGCTATAGTCACCTCTTTTATTTAATGATAAAATAAGTGTTATGAAAATCGTGATCGTCGCAGGCGGTTCGGGCGGACATATCTATCCCGCGTTATCGCTGGCAGAAGCTTTGAAAGAAAGAGGGCATGAGCTTCTTTTTATTGGTTCCAATGACCGGATGGAAAAAGATGTGATCCCTGCTGCAGGTTTCAAATATATCGGACTGGATGTTTTAACGACCCGCGGAGGTCTCATGCAGAAGATCCGTAGTGTTTTATCATTGTTTTCCGCGTATCGCAAATGTCTGAAGCTTCTGAAAGGCTACGACATGGCGATCGGTTTCGGGAATTATATTTCCGTACCGGTCATGGAAGCAGCGATCCGGCTGGGTTTAAAGACGGTGATCCATGAACAGAATTCGTTCGTAGGCAGAGCGAATCGCATGCTGGATCGGAAAGTCGATCTGATCATCGGTTCCTATAAAGAGAATCTGAAACAGTTCAGTAACCCGAATATCCGCATTTTAGGAAATCCGCAGTCTTCCAGAGCCTGTGATCTGCCAAAAGACAGAAATGTGCTCAAAGAACTGGGGCTGGATCCTTCGATGAAGACCGTGGTCATCTTTATGGGATCTTTAGGCTCTTCCAGTGTCCATGCGAAACTGCAGGAGTATTTCGATCTCTTTGATGGCTCCTATCAGATCATTTATGCGACCGGGGTCTCTCATATCGATGAAGTGGAGGAACGTTTCCTGCATAAGGATCATCTGAAGATCTGTGAAAGGATCGATGGCGTTCAGGTCATGAACAATGCGGATCTGATCATCTCCAGAGCCGGAGCGACCACTCTGGCGGAGATCCAGGCGATCGGTATCCCGTCCATCCTGATTCCGTCTCCTTATGTGCCAAACAATCATCAGTACTATAATGGAAAGGCATTGGCTAATGAAGATGCAGCAATCATGATCGAAGAAAAAGAATTGAATGGACCGCGATTGAATGATATAGTGAATGGGCTGATTCATGATGATGAACGGCTGAAAGCCATGGCGGAAAATGCCCGCAAGGCAGGGAATCCCCATGTGCTGGATGATATGATTAAGGAAATAGAGAGCATATGATCAAAGACTTCCTGCAGCAGCATGGCTCTTACCATGATGACTGCCGTTTTAAAGAGCTGACGACAATCAAGATGGGCGGACACATCCGGCATTTTGTGTTGCCTTATCATATGGAGGATGTCAAGGAGATTGTCTATTATCTCAAACGTAATCATATTCCGTTCAAGGTCCTCGGCAATGGTTCCAATCTGATCTGCGGAGAATCCGAATACGATGGGGTTGTCATCTGTCTGAAGAATCTGAACAGTTACGAGATCCGCAACGATGAAGTTTATGTGGAAGCAGGTTTCATGGCTCCTCAGCTGGCTGCCATCCTGGCAAGACAGGGACTGAGCTGCCTGGAGTTCGCTTCCGGGATCCCGGGCTGTATCGGCGGATTGGTTTATATGAATGCCGGGGCATATCGCAGCGAGATGGCCAATGTGATCAAACGCGTTCTGGTTCTGAAAGATGATGAATTCATCTGGATGAACAATGATGAACTGCGGTTTTCCTACCGCCATTCCCTGTTCCACGACCATCCGCATTGGGTGATTCTTGCAGCGGAACTGAAACTGGTAAGAAAACCGACAGAAGAGATCGAAGCGCTGATGGCGGATCGCTTGAAGAGACGCAAAGAGACACAGCCATTGGATAAGCCAAGCGCAGGATCCTGTTTCCGCAATCCTGAGGATGGTTTCGCCTGGAAACTGATCGATGGCATCGGCTACCGCGGTTATCATATCAACGATGTCAGCGTTTCCGATAAGCATTCCAATTTCATCATAAACAATGGCAACGGTTCTGCCGAAGACTATCTGCAGATCGCCTATGAGATACAGGATAAAGTCAAAGAAAAATATGACATCAGACTGGTCATGGAAGTCGAGAAATTCAATTGCTAGGGAAAGAAGAAATCTTAAAAAAGAATGTATTGCTTGATCTGAGAAGGAAACGCAAGGATCAAAGCAGGTTCGATCGGGCGAAGAATCGCTCTTTCGTTTTTAGTATTGTTTCGGGATTGCTGATCATCGGTCTGGTTTATTTTTTAAGTTCCGCTTCCAATGTCTATCGGATTGCAGTCAGTGGGAACCGTTATCTGAAAGATGAAGATATCATCGCGATGAGCCAGCTTACAACAAAGCACAAATTTCTGCTGGTATTGCCGAAAATCTATGAAAAAAAGATCGCAGCCGATCCTTTGATCGAATCAGCCCGTATCGCCAAGAAAGACGGACGGCTGATCGATATCGAAGTCAAAGAGAAAAAGATGCTGGCATATCTGCAAGGTGATGAAGGCTATACCGTACTGCTGGAAGGCAATGAACAGCTTAACACAGAGAACTATCCTTATGTGATCGATCATGTGCCTTATCTTGATGGCTTCAGCGAAGAAGAGATCGAACTGATTGCCAAAAACCTCAGGGACTGCGACCAGGGAACGATCAACGAGATTTCGGAGATGCATCCTTTCCCTGAACTGAAGTATCAGAATGTCCAGCTGGTCATGCGGGACGGCAACTATATTTTCACATCAGTCTATGGCTTGCCTATATTGAATCATTACCATAACATCAAATCGAGTTATGTGAAAGATACGCAGATCTGTTATTATTTCGAGGATATTTCCGGAAATGCGTATTCGTCAGCGTGCCCCTGGGAGCCTGAAGAAGAAACGGTCGAAGAGATCACGGAAATTGACGATGAAGAGGATGAAGAATAATATATAGTTAAGAGCGATAGAAATCATTTGCAAAGGAGGAATAATATGGCAAATAAATACGCTGGTACGAAAACCGAAGAAAACCTGAAAGCTGCTTTTGCGGGCGAGTCTCAGGCCAGAAACAAGTACACTTATTTTGCGTCTAAGGCGAAAAAAGAAGGGTTCGAGCAGATCGCTGCGCTTTTCTTAAAAACCGCTGAGAACGAAAAAGAACACGCCAAACTGTGGTTCAAGGAACTGGACGGCATTGGTACGACAGCAGAGAACCTTGCTGCTGCTGCCGATGGCGAAAACTATGAATGGACCGACATGTATGAAGATTTTGCGAAGACCGCTCAGGAAGAGGGTTTCCCGGAACTGGCTGCCCGTTTCAGACTGGTTGGCGCAATCGAGAAGCATCATGAAGAAAGATACAGAGCTTTGCTGAAGAATGTCGAAGCACAGGAAGTCTTCGCGAAATCCGAAGTCAAGGTATGGGAATGCCGCAACTGCGGTCATATCGTGGTAGGCGAAAAAGCGCCGGAGATCTGTCCGACTTGCCAGCATCCTCAGTCCTACTTCGAAGTCAATGCTGAGAACTACTAAAAAATAGGCTTAGGCCTATTTTTTTTGCAATCTGATATCAGGAATGATCTTGGCAGCGATCTGATCCAGACGTTCGGAACAGGAGCTGCTCAGATAAATGTCTTTTCCTTTCCGTCTGCTTAATCTATGGGATCCTGTCAGGATCTCTTTTAATTCCTGAACGAGGGTTCGGGAAGAGGAAACGATTCTGACATCAGGCATCTTTTCCTGAACGAGATCATAGATCAGGTCATAATGTGTACAGCCAAGAATGACGGTATCCGCTCCGCTTCGACGTACTTTTTCAAGATAGGTTTCGATACTCTGATCAAGAAGTTCATCTTTTGTGGCAAACCTTCCTTCTTCGATCAACGGGACCAGATCGGGACAGGGGATCGCTGTCACTTCGATCTCTTTATCAAGTTCTGCGATCTGTTTCTGATAGGAACCGGAGGATACGGTCGCTTTTGTCGCCAGGACGGCGATCTTTCTGTTTCCGGTCTGTCTTACAGCTTCTTTCGCTGCCGCCTTGATGACGCCTGATACAGGGATGTCATAGCTTTGTTTCAAAAGATCTCCGGCAATGGAATCGGAAGTATTGCAGGCGATCACCATGGCCTTGAGATCATATTCGTTCAGTAGGGAAGCATTGTGTTTCGAAAAAGCGATAATTTCTTCCGGAGTTTTATCGCCATAAGGCATATTCGCGGCATCCGCAAAAAAGACGATATTCTCTTTCGGCATTTCCGAGAGTATCGCTTTGACGACGGTCAGACCGCCTAATCCCGAATCAAAGACTCCGATGCGTTTCATAAAGCATTCACCAGTTCCTTGAAATGCCTGCCGCGCTGTTCATAACCCGTGTACTGATCGAAACTGGAAGTGGTCGGAGACAGCAGAACGATATCTCCCGGGACAGCCATCTCATGCGCCTCGTGGACCGCCTGAGCCAGATCTTCTACGATCAGCGGATCATCCGCCAGTTCCATAGCGATCCTTGGCCCGGAAAAGCCGTAGCCGATGATTTTTCTGACACAACCAAGATGATCCTTTAATGGTGTGACATCGAGCCATTTTTCATATCCTCCTACGAGAAGGATCACATTCTTTTCGAACGCATCAAGAGCGGTCATCGTCGCATCAATATTCGTGCCCTTGGAATCGTTGTAGTAGCGTACACCATCGAGTTCCCTTACAAATTCGATGCGATGTTCGACACCTTTGAAATTTGAGATCGTTTCGATGATCGTTCCATTGTCGATTCCCAGCGCTTTGGCGATCATGACCGAAACCAGGATATTCTGCTGATTGTGTCTACCCACCAGGGCGATCGCATCCAGAGAAAGTACCTTTTCTTCGTTCACATACATATATCCGTCCCGGATGCATCCATAGGTAACATTGTTATCTAATGAGAATGTCTGTATCCCGCAGTGGATCGGATACCTTTCCGTGTATTCTTTCAGCGTTTCATCATCTGCATTCAAAAGGAAAAGATCCTGATCCTTCATATTGCGATAGACTTCCGTCTTGGATTTGTAATAATTATGCAAAGATCCCATAGTCTCCAGGTGATCGGGGCTCAGGTTGATGATGGTCGCGATCTCGGGACGGAAGCGGTCGATATCGACCAGTTGATGGTTGGAGATTTCCAGTGAGATATAGTAACCGCTGTTATGCATCAGATCATGTTCGAGCACAAGCTCACATAAAGGAGTACCGATATTTCCGCCTACCAGAGCTTTCTCCTTGAATGCCGCTTTGAGCAGTTCATAGACGATGGTCGTCGTTGTGGTCTTGCCATTGCTTCCGGTAATCGCGATATAGTGCTGAGGCATCGATACATCATATGCCAGCTCGATTTCCGTAATGATCGGGATCTTCCTTTCTTCCAGACGTTTCACGATCGGTGAAACGGGAGGGACACCCGGATTCTTGATGACCAGGTCAAAATCTTTCTCGAATACCGACATATCCTGATCATAGACTGTCACATTCAAGTCCTGCAGCTGTTTCTTTTCTTCTTCGTCCGGTCCTTTCTTTTCCGACAAAAAAAGCTCTGCACCAAGCATATGCAAGACTCTCAATGCTGCCATTCCTGACCTGGCCAGACCGATCACCAGGACTTTCTTATTCTTGTAATCCACCACCTAATTCTAACATTTATTGTTGACTTTAGGAAACCTTTGAGCTTTAATATAAGCTATGACTGCAGCAGTAACCCTGAAAGATCCAGATACGGGAACGGCAGACGAAGTGATTATTGAAAACGTCGAAGACCGCAACTGTTTCACTTATACCGACAACGAATCATGCAACTGCGAATTATGTATCTATGAAGACGGATTGTGTCTTTTCCGCCAATGTGAGGATCATCTGCTGGAGCTTCATCTGAAAGATGACGCCTACGCAGCGGTCACGACCGAAGAAGGAGTATTGAAATTTGTTGCAAAAATAGTTGATTTTCAGAATTATAATGATATATTAGTAGTGCACTACATCGTAAATGATGAGGCAAAAACGATAGAAATCAGATATTATTAGGAGTACCATCATATGACAACAAGATCTATGGCAGACATTGCTTACGATATTTTGAAGAGAAAGAAAAGAGCGGTCCAGTTCATCAAGATGTGGGACGAAGTCGCCAAGACTTCCGGCTATGGCAATGACCATGTTGCCCAGTTCTATTCCGATCTGACTTTTGATCCCCGTTTTGTCTGTCTCAAGGACAACAAGTGGGATCTCGTGGAGCGTCGCAAATTCGATGAATCCCATATCGATATCTCCAAGATCGAACTGGAAGATGATGAACCGGAAGAAACGGATGAAGATAACGAGATCCTTACGGATACGGAAAATGAATATGACTCTTAGGAGTCATTTTTATTATAATAAAACTATGAAGTATGTGATTTTCGATTTCAATGGGACGGTCCTGGATGATACGATGGTCTGCATCGAGGCAGAGAATGAGACGATGAAGCATTTCGGTCTGGATCGGGAGCCTTTGACTTTGGAAGAATATAAAAAGATCTTCACTTTTCCGGTGAAGGATTATTATGAAGCTGTCGGTTTCGATTGGAGCAGGAACTCCTATGAAGAAGTCGGAGCCTACTGGTTTTCCTGTTACCGGAGATTTAAAAATGACTATACGGTCCATGAAGGCGTGATCGATATTCTGAAAAAGAACCATCAGAAAGGCTACCGGAATATCCTGCTGAGCGCTTCCAGCAAGCTTGCTTTAGAGGAACAGCTGGAAGAACTGGGAATTGCGGAATATTTCGATGAAGTTCTGGGGATCGATAATATCTATGCGGAATCGAAGACCAATATCGCTTTGAACTGGATCAGAGATAAAGATCCTGAGGAATGTCTGATGATCGGGGATACTCTGCATGATCTCGAGACAGCCAAAGAAATGAACGTACGTTGCATCCTTGTGGCAAACGGTCATCAGGATAAGGAGATCCTGCTGCAGGAAACGGAAGATGTCGTAGATGATATCAGGGAGATCGAGCTATGAGAATCGGACAGTCAAAAGATGTGCATCGTCTGGTAGAAGGAAGGAAACTGATCATCGGGGGAGTGGAAATCCCTTATGAGAAAGGCTTGTTGGGGCATTCCGATGCGGATGTCCTGCTTCATGCGATCATCGAAGCTCTGATCGGAGCGATGGGGCTGAAGGATATCGGAACCCATTTCCCGGATACCGATCCGCGTTATGAAGGGATCTCATCATTACTGCTGCTGGATGAAACCAGGAAGATGCTGAAAGAGAACGGCTATGAGATCGTCAATCTGGATTCGCTGATCGTCATCGAACAACCTAAAATGGCTCCGCATATCGATCAGATGCGCAGGAATATTGCGAAACATCTTCATATTGATGAAAGCAGAGTCAATGTCAAGGCGACCAGAGGCGAAGGCATGGGCTTTGTAGGACATAAAGAAGGCGTCATGGCGGAATGTGTTTGCCTGATCGATGAAAAGAAATGAAGTCTGTTATAATGAAAGAAAGAGGAGCGTAAACGAATGGAAATGAAATTTTATCGTTGCAAGAAATGCGGACAGATGGTCGCGATTGTAGAAAAGAAAGCTTGCCCGATCATGTGCTGCGGCGAGCCTATGGAAGAGATCATCCCGGGAACGACAGATGCTGCTGTCGAGAAACATGTGCCGGTCTATGAAGTCAAAGACAACAAGGTCTTTGTGACCGTCGGTGAAGTTGAACATCCGATGCTGGCAGAACACTATATCGAATGGATCGCCATTCAGACGAAGAACGGCAATCAGCGCAAGGCGCTGAAACCGGAAGAGGAACCGAAAGCTGTCTTCGCGATTCTGGAGGATGACGAGGTCCTGGCAGTCTATGCGTACTGCAACCTGCACGGACTCTGGAAAGCATAGAGCCTTCAAAACGATCGGGTTTTTGATTTGGAACCAAGGATACAGAATGCATCTGTATCCTTTTTATTCTCATTGCGTTACTGATGATATTGTCTTTTTTTGGTCTTAAAATATAATATTATTGTATATTCGATTTTTTATCGGGAGGTGGGGATTATGATGAAGATATATCTGACAAAAGACGGAAAACTGGAAACGATCGACAAGCCGCAGAAAGGGTGTTGGATCAATCTTGTGCACCCCACGGAAAAAGAGCTTCAGGAAGTCGAAGAGAAGTATCATATCGAATCAGACGATCTGAGAGCCGCTCTGGATGAAGAAGAAGCTTCCCGTTTTACCAAGGAAGATGACTATACCCTCGTTCTTGTGGACATTCCTTCGATTGAAGATAAGAACGGAAAGAATCGTTTTACGACGATCCCGATGGGTATCATCGTTGCGAATGAAGCGATCATCACGGTATGTCTGGAAAGCACGCCGATTCTTCGCTTCAACGATAAGATGAGCAGAAACATCAATACCAAGCTGAAGACAAGACTGCTGCTTCAGATACTGCTGGAAGATGCAAAACTGTTCCTGAAATATCTGAGACAGATCAATAAAGAATCGGAACAGCTGGAGGAAAAGCTCAAACGTTCCATTGAGAACCCGGTACTGCTGGAGATGATGGAGCTGGGAAGAAGCCTTCTGTATTTTACGACTTCGATCAAAGGAAACAATGCCGTACTGGAAAAACTGAACAAGGTCAGCGCCATTACCAGATACGAGGAAGATGAAGACCTGTTCGAGGATGTCATGATCGAATCGAAACAGGCGGGAGAGATGGCGGATACCTATTCCGGCGTCATCAATGGAATGATGGATGCCTATTCTTCGATCATTTCTAACAATATGAACGTGATCCAGAAATTCATCGCGATCGCTGCCGTGGTCATTTCGATCCCCAGCATGGTGTTCGATGCCTATGGTATGAACATCGAGGGCGTACCGTTCGAGAATTCTCCGATGGCTTTTCCGATCATCGTCATCCTGGCGCTGTTTGCTTCTTTCCTGGTCTACCAGTATTTTTCAAGAAAGAGAATGTTCTAGGAGATTTCTATGTCCATCCTGTTGAAACACGCCAAGATCCTTTTAAGAGACGAAAACGACTATGAAGTCCTGGAAGATGCCTATCTGGGTGTAGAAGGGCGATATATCGATCATATCGGTACAGAGAAGCCTGTGAAACGCTACGATGAGGAAAAGGATTATACAGATAAACTGCTGATGCCTGGACTGATCGATGCACACAGCCATATTCCGATGGTTTTCTTGAGAGGGATCGCGGATGGGCTTCCTTTGGATAAATGGCTCAATGAACGGGTCTTTCCGATCGAAGCGAAACTGACAGCGGAACAGATCAGAGTATCGAGCTACTATGCCATACTGGAACTTCTGGCTTCCGGCGTGACATCCTTTACGGACATGTATTTCTTCCCGGAAGAGACCGCCCAGGCTATCAAGGATTCCGGCATCAAGGCCAATCTGAACAAATATATCCTCTGTTTCGATCCGAATCAGACGATTGAAGAAAGCATGATCGGTCCTTCGATCGAATTCTTCGATAAATACAACGATACCTGCGATGGCAGACTGAAAGTCGATTTTTCCATTCATGCGGAATACACGAACCAGCCTCATATCGTCAACGCTTATTCCGAAGAATGTAAGAAACATGATGCGATCATGCATATCCATCTGAGTGAATCCAGATCGGAAGTCGAAAAATGCATCGAAAAGTATAAGCAGACGCCGGTCGAATGGTTCGAATCGTTAGGAACCTTTGAGAATCCGACCTGTGCAGCGCATGTCGTCTGGCCGATGAAAGATGATCTTAAGATTCTCAAGAAACATGATGTATCAGTCATGCACAATCCTTCCAGCAATCTGATGATCGGCAGCGGATTTGCCCCGGTCAGAGAGATGCTGGATCTGGGCATCAATGTCGGACTGGGCACGGATGGTACCGCCTCCAACAACAATCTGAATATGCTGGAGGAGATGCATCTGGCTGCTATCGTTCATAACGGCTATCATCTGGATGCGACCAATATCAAATCCTCTCAGGTCATCGATATGGCGACCAGGAATGGAGCGAAGCTTCAGGGACGCTCCGATACGGGATCTTTAGAGGTAGGCAAATGTGCCGATATCATCGCTTTGGATCTCAACAAGATCCATCTGTATCCGGTTTTCGAATATCCTTCCATCCTAACCAAATCCGCACAGGGTTCCGATGTCTGCATGACGATGGTCGATGGGAAGATCCTATACGAAAACGGACAGTATCTTACTCTGGATAAAGAAAAGATCGTACAGGATTTCAAAACTGCAGTCAAAGACTTTTACGGTTAAACAAAAACAATGCGCAACATCAGGTTGCGCATTTTCATATCTGTATTTATGGAAGTATGATGTCCCTCTGTTCTTTCCTGGCGACCAGGATATCCATGCAATGAAGATGCGGGATCCCCGAGGAATGGCATTCGAATATCGTTTCATCGATCCTTTCGAATTTCCAGTCGGGATAGTAAGTAAACATCATTCCTGATGGCCACAGCTGTTCATATCTGTCCCAATCCGGAGGAAGAGGGATGAAGGGCTTGTCTACGAACACGTTGAACCAGTTCAAGCCGTTTGGCTTTGTCATCTTCTGGACTTTTTCAAAGAAAGCAGGGATCTTATCTGTCTCGAGATACTGTATCGTTCCGGTAGAGTAGATGATGTCGAACATTTCATCGATCTCGAAATCGTTGATATCCGCAATGAAGGCATTCACTTCGACGCCGTTTTCTTTTGCCATTCTTTTTGTCTTGGTGATACCATTTTCCGTGATATCGAATGCCGTGACTTCATAGCCCTGTTTTGCCATGAAAACCGCATCCTTTCCTTCACCGCAACCGATATCCAGAACTTTGATCCCTTCTTCAGGAGGAAGAAGCCTGATCAGTTCATGACACAAATCTGCCGGTTCCGTCCCCCAGTAATAATCTTCAGATGCATAGTATTCTTCGTAATCTGTCTTGCTGCTCATGGATATATTATAATATTTTTTTCAACAGAGATTCACGGATTCTTCAAGAAAAGTTCACACTTTATTATTATGGTTGTATGTGAAAGGAGGTGCTGCCTATGAATGAGACGTTCCAGCGATCCGAAAAAAAGTATCTGCTGAGCATGGAACAGTACGAAACGATCCTGCGTCTGCTCGAAGGATACATCCAACCGGATCGCTACCATCACAGCGATCTCAGGTCGATCTACTGTGACACGAATCAGTATGAGCTCATCCGCAGATCGATCGAAAAGCCTTTGTACAAAGAAAAGCTGCGGATCCGAAGCTATGGCAACCTGAAAGAGAATGACCTGGTCTATGTCGAATTCAAGAAGAAGTACGATGGCATCGTCTATAAGCGAAGAACGAAAGCGCCATATGAGCAAGCTTTGACCGATATCTACAGCAGCGACTTCCTTGACCGGCAGGTCGGCGAAGAGATCCGCTATGCTTTGCAGTATTACGGTCATCTATCACCGAAGATCTATATCGGAACCTCACGGTCTTCTTTTATAGGGAAAGAAGATGAAAAACTGAGGATCACTTTCGATACCGATATCCGCTATCGTATGAAAGATCTGTCACTGGAGAAAAAGCTTGCGGATAAGCTCCTGACGGATCAGATCGTGATGGAACTGAAGATTCCCGGAGCCATGCCGCTATGGCTGAGCGGGATTCTGGATGAGGTGCATGCCTATCCCAGGGGCTTCTCCAAAGTGGGGGCAGCCTTTCTGAAAGAAATTAAAGGAGAGTAAGAATATGAGTAACTTATTTGGATCGATATTTAACGGAACACTGACCGTGGGTTTGTTCCTGCTTGCAGTATGCGCCAGCATCATTCTTGGACTGGTACTGGCTCTGGTCTTTATGTATAGAAACACTTATACAAAATCCTTCATCAGCGCACTGGTACTGGTACCGGCGATCGAAACCGTTGTGATCATGCTGGTGAACGACAATATCGGCGTAGGCCTGTCTGTGGCTGGCTCATTCGCCCTGATTCGTTTCCGTTCCGTGAAAGGCAATGCCAAGGAACTGACAGCGATCTTCCTGGCGATGACAATCGGCATCATCTGCGGCACAGGTTATGTGATGCTGGCGGTATTGTATACTTTATTGCTGTGTGCAGTCATGTTCGGACTCGAAAGTCTCAGCTTCGGAAAGATGTCAGAGAATGAAAGATATCTGAAGATCACGATACCGGAATCACTGAATTATGATGAAGTATTCGAGGATATCCTGAACAGATATACCAGCAGGCATGAACTGGAATCGATCAAGACACTGACACTGGGTTCTTTATTCAGAGTCGAATATGTGATCACGATGAAGGATCCGAGACAGTTGAAACAGATGATCGATGAACTGCGCACCAGAAACGGCAATCTGGAGATCATGTGTGCAAAAGCTTCCGTCAACAGGGAAGAATTATGATGAAGAGAATGATGATCCTGCTGCTGACGCTGTGTCTGCTGACAGGATGCAATGCGGTGATCTCGGAACAGACATCTGCGACGGAGGATATGGATCTGGACTTCAAGAAAGAGGATTATTCCTACGAACTGAATGGTTCGACCTATATCCAGCTGGGAAATGAGGATATCAGGATCACTGAAGCGGGGACTTACATTTTAGAAGGTACGTTGAATGGAACTGTCATCGTTGAAGCATCCAAGGACGAGAAGGTACAGCTGGTACTGAATCATATTGAGATCAATGCCGGAGACTTTGCGGGAATCTATGTGATCGAAGCCGACGAAGTCATTATCAGTCTTCCGGAAGGAAGTGTAAACAGAATCAGCGACAGCAGCATCTACAGCCAGATCGATGAGAACGATGTGGATGCCCTGATCTATTCCAAAGCGGATCTGACGATCGAAGGAAGCGGAACATTGTATCTTTCTTCGGAATACAATCATGGCATCGTTTCCAAAGATGATCTGATCATCGATGGCGGAACCTATGTGATCGATGTTGCGGGGAAAGCGATCCGGGGCAAGGACTGTGTTAAGATCGCAAAAGGAACCTTTGATCTCACTTCTTTGAAAGATGCGATCTCTTCGGATAATGAAGAAGATGAAGGGAGAGGTTATGTCTATATCAGCGACGGAGACTTTACGATACAGTCATCTGCCGATGGGATCTATGCCTACAGATTGCTGCAGATCGATGGCGGCACATTTGATATAACGACCGTCAAAGGCGGTTCGGCGGACTCCTTCAAGGCTTTGAAATCGGAAATGGAGATCGTCCTCAATGACGGAAGCTACACGATCAAAACGATCGATGACGGGATCCATTCCGATGGCGATATCCTGATTACGGGAGGAAACTATGAGATCGATTCTTCCGATGACGGGATCCACGCAGATGGAAAGGTTCAGATCGACAACGGAACGCTGAATATCAAAGCCAGAGAAGGCATCGAAGCGACATACATACAGATCAATGACGGAACGATCAGTATCAGTGCTTCCGATGACGGGATGAATGCGGCTAGGCAATCCAGCAGCTATGCTTCCAATATTGAAATCAATGGCGGTTATATCACGATCGTCATGGGTCAGGGAGATACGGATGGGCTGGATGCCAATGGTAGCATCTATATCAATGGCGGAACTTTGGATATCACGGGACAGTTCCCGTTCGATTATGACAGTACGGCGGAGCATAATGGCGGTACGATCATTGTCAATGGCGTCGAAACCGAGGAGATCACCAATCAGTTCGGGAATGGTTTCCCTGGAATGCCTGGTGGAGACTCCGGCGGACCTCCGGAAGGCGGAAATCCATTTGGCGGTAATCATTGATAACATAGAAATGGAATGGGAGACCATTTCTTTTCTTTGTTGTGCACATAGAGAGATTCTATTATAATTTATGTGGAAGAAAGGAGGGAAGCAATGAGCGAACTGAAAACCTTCAAATGTCCCAACTGTGATGGCCGTCTGGAATTCGATACGGAATCTCAGCAGTTGAAGTGTCCTTACTGTGACGGCAAGTTTGATCCCGCTGTCTTTGATGAAGGCCAGGACTATGTTGTCAATAACGAGAAATGGGATGATGGCCAGTATCTGGTTTATTCCTGCAAATCTTGCGGAGGCACGATCATGGCGGATGAGGATACGGCTGCAGACAGCTGTCCGTATTGCGGAAATCCGATCGTCGTAAAAGGCAATGTTTCCGGTGATTACAAGCCAAAGAAGATCATTCCTTTCAAATACGACAAGGAACAGGCCAAGGAAGAATTCAAGAAACACCTTCATGGCAAGATTCTGCTTCCCAAAGCTTTCCGTAACGAAGCGACATTTGATGAGATCAAAGGCATCTATGTGCCTTTCTGGGTCTTCGATGGGACTGCCAATGCGCAGATGTGGTACAACGCGACGCGCAGGCACAGTTGGCGCGAGGGCGATTATGATGTGACGGAAACTGAATTCTATAAGCTGTATCGTTCCGGAAGGGTCTCTTTCGAGAGCGTCCCGGTGAATGCTTCGGCAAAAATGGATACGACTCTGGTTGAATCCGTCGAACCGTTCGATTATAAAGAAGCCAAAGACTTTAGTGACAACTATTTTGCCGGATTCTATGCCGACCGTTACAGCAAAGATGTCGATGATTCCCGCAAGCTGGCAAACAGCCGCATCATCAATTCGACCGAAAGCATGTTTGCGTCGACAACAACAAATTTCGATACCTGTACCCCGGCTGCCAGAGATATCCGTGTCTACAATGGCAAGCAGGAGTATGTCATGTATCCGATGTGGCTTCTGAATGTGAAATACAAGGATAAGAACTATGCGTTCGCGATGAACGGCGAAACCGGAAAGTTTATCGGTGATCTTCCGATCGATGAAATGAAATACCGTTTCATCATGCTGAGCATCTTTGTGATCGTCACACTGGTGTTAACCGTGATTCAGTTCTTTGCGACGAGAGGGTAAGCCAATGAAAAAGATCATTACAATATTGTTTACTCTGTTATTGCTGAGTGTCGGCATAACCCGTATCAGTGCCGATGAGGAACATATCTTTTTGGGTGAAAACGGTTATTTCCTGACGGAAGATGAATATCGCGAACTGAATGATGATCTTCGCTATATCGAAGACAATTATGATATCGGGATCTATTTCGGCATCGGTATCGAAACGAATGATGCGCAATCCTATGCATACGAAATCATGCAAAGAACCGGCTATGCTCCGGAAAAGGTCGTGCTGATCGTCGATGACAAGGGGTCCTATGGACTTGTGGCAGAGGGTTCCTGCGCGAATCTGATCTATGCCGAGGAAACCGATTTATGGACGAAATACGCGCTTGCGACGACCTATTATGACGGCATCAGGGACTTCTATCAGGCCTGTGTCAGGATCATCAACGGACAGGTCTATCATACGAATGTTCCGCAGGTATCCAATGAAGTCAAGATCTATGATGCTGCAAATCTTCTGACAGATGTGCAACGCAACGATCTGCAGGTACGTCTGAAGAAGATTTCCGATGAACAGAACATGGATGTCGTCGTGGTGACTGCGGATGCGACGGATGGCATGTGGATCAATGACTATGCCGATGATTTCTATGACTACAACGGTTATAAGGACGATGGATTATTGCTGCTGCTGGTCATGGATGACAGGTCATGGTATGTCTCTACCAAGGGCAAGGGAATCGATTATTTTACGGATTACGGCATCGACTGTATCGTTGATGATATGATGGATGATCTGGCGGATGGAAATTATTATGAGGCGTTCATGACATTTGCGGATGAAACGGAAAGCTATATCATCGACGGCAAGAACGGCAATATCATCGATAACAATACCGATCCACCGATTCCGACAAAGAAAGAGAAACATTTCGGTGCGCTGAATGTCGGCATATCCTCATTTGTCGCAGCGCTGTCTTCACTCTTCAGTTCCTTGTTCCTGCGGGGACAGATGAAATCAACGAAACGGCAGCATTTTGCCAACAGCTATCTGGTGCAGAACAGTTTCCATCTGAATGGCTATTCAGATTATCTGGTCGATCGCAAGATCAGCCGTCACTACAATCCTCCGCAGACGAATACAAGCAGCGGTTCCGGAGGCGGTTCTATCACGCATACGTCATCAAGTGGTTCTAGTCATGGTGGTCATGGCGGTCACTTTTAATAGATCATAATTAAATCAAAGGAGGTAAAACACATGGGTTTAATTAAAGCAGTTGTCGGTTCGGTCGTTGGTACATTATCCGATAGTTGGAAAGACTATTTTGTCTGTGATTCATTGGATAACAATACCTTAATGGTCAAAGGAACCAAAAGAGGATACAGTGGATCAGATGAAGTGATCACGAATGGTTCAGGCATTGTCGTCAATGACGGACAGTGCGCGCTGGTCGTCGAGAACGGCAACGTTCTGGAAGTTGCAGCTGAACCTGGTCAGTATACGTTTGATTCCAGCATCTCTCCGACGATTTTCGATGGCGGCATGGATGGCATCCGCAAGACCTTCGAAGATGCATTGGAAAGATTCTCCTATGGCGGAGATGTCAACAAGTCTCAGCGTGTCTACTACGTCAATACCAAGGAGATCATGGGCAACATGTTTGGTACAGCGACGCCGATTCCGTTCCGTGTCGTTGATCGCAATATCGGTCTGGATGTCGATGTCGCAGTCAGAATGAATGGCGAATACACATTCCGTATCAGCAATCCTCTGACGTTCTATCAGAAGGTTGCCGGAAATAAGGCGGACCGTTTCACGAAAGAACAGCTTCTGTCAATCATGAAAGCGGAAATGATGGATAAGCTCAATCCGGCATTCTCAAAGATTTCTGAACTGGGTATCCGTTATTCTGAGCTGCCTGCACATACAGCAGAGCTGAAAGAAGCATTGGCTCAGGAACTGAATGTGAAATGGCTGGAAGACAGAGGCATCGAATTCGTCAATATCGCTGTCAATTCTGTCACGATTCCGGATGAAGATGAAAGAAAAATCAGAGATCTGCAGATGGCTGCTGTCAATAAGGACAAGGAAATGGCCAACGCTACACTTGTCTCTGCTGCAGCTGATGCGATGAGAGATGCCGCAAATAATGCCAATGGCGCTGCCACCGGTTTCATGGGAGTCAATATGGCTCAGAATGTCGCTTCCGGACTGATGCAAAATACGCAGAGCGGAGACGCTTCCGGCGGTTACTGCCCATTCTGTGGCAAGCCGGTTCCTGCTGGAGCGAACTTCTGCCCGAACTGCGGCAAACAACTGGTCTAAGATCTGACTAGTCAGCGATCAAAGCCTATCATAACGATAGGCTTTTTTATTGATTTCGGTATGATTTTTGTCTATTGAAGATAAATATTTGATATGATTAATACAGAATGAAATTTACAGATATTCTTGCAGTCTTAAGCGGTCTGGCTATCTTCCTGTATGGCATGGAGGTCATGGGAAGCGGTTTTAAACATATGGCCGGAGGGAAACTGCAGGATTTCCTTGAAAAACTGACGAAAAAACCAATCGTAGCCTTGCTGTCAGGTATGCTGGTAACAGCTCTTGTACAGTCATCCGGCGCGACCACCAGCATGCTGGTGAGTTTTGTCAATGCCGGCATCATGAAAGTGGCACAGACCGTCTATGTCATCCTTGGCAGCAACATCGGTACGACTATCACCGGCCACCTGATGGCTCTTGATGTCGGACTGGTAGCGCCTTTCCTGGCTTTCATCGGTGTCTGTCTGATCATGTTTGTGAAGCAGGATAAACTCAATGCGATCGGCGAGATCATGATGGGTCTCGGTTTCATCTTTATCGGCATGGATACGATGTCCGGAGGCTTGAAACCATTAGGCAATTCGCCGTTCTTCCTGAATCTGCTGTCAAATATGCAGAACCCGCTGTTCGGTATCCTGGTGGGCTTTGTCCTGACGACCATCGTCCAGTCTTCCAGCGCTTCTTTAGGTATCATCCAGTCTCTGGCTAAGAGCAATCTTGTAGGCATCAAAGACGTCATGTTCTTTAACTTAGGACAGAATATCGGTTCCTGCACGACAGCGATGCTGGCATCCCTCAGTTTCAACAGAGACGCCAAGCGTGTATCGATCATCAACTTTACGTTCAATATCGTCAATGCGATCCTGTTTACGATCTTGTATTCCTTCCTGCCGTTCGACAAGTGGTATCAGATGATCGCTCCGGGCAGTGTCGTCAAACAGATTGCCTGGATGCACACGATCACTAACGTCATCACTTCGACGCTGTGTTTCCCGATTGCCAGACTCCTGGCTAAGATCGCTTATCTGATCATTCCTGATCAGGGAACGGAAAAGAAACTGCAGCCGGAAGTTACGCAGGCTTCCAATATCGAAAACAATACGGCATTCAATATTTTCGGTATCAACATCGAAATCAGCAATATGTTTGATCTGGTTGAAACCAGCATTCAGAAGAGCATGATAGCGATCCTGGAACATTATTCCGTGCTTGAGGAAGTCAGCAGGAACGAGGATGAAGTCAACACCATCAACAACGGCATTTCCCGCAACCTGTTACTGCTGATGGCCAGCAATACGAATATGCAGGAATCCAAAAAGGCAGGCAATCTTTTCTCGATCAATGTGGATCTGGAGAGGATGTCGGATCATGCTTTGAATATCGCTCAGGCAGGCGATGATCTTGTGAAAAGGGATGTTTCATTTTCCGTTCAGACCCATGATGAACTGTATGAACTGACCGGAACGGTCATGGATAGCCTGCATCTGATCAATACGATCATTCAGACAGGAGATGCGAGTCTGTTGAAACAGATCAATAAGAATGAGGATAAGCTGGATGATCTGTGCTTCCGTAATCGGGAAGTCGAGATCGATCGGATGAAGAATTCGTCCGAAGCTGCGGAATCCGGCGTCATCTATACGGAACTGCTGATCGATATCGAAAGGATAGGGGATCATATCGTCAATGTCGCTGAGAGTCTCTGCGAGAGCTACGAAGATCAGTGATTGAAAATGATTTTAGTGTTGTGATAGAATAAATAAGCACATGGCGGACGTGGTGAAGTTGGTTAACACTCTGGATTGTGGCTCCAGCATTGCGTGGGTTCGAGTCCCATCGTTCGCCCCAGTTGGAAAACAAAAGCACAGGTTCTGTGCTTTTTGTCTGGTTTTTTTAGATTTCGATCACCAGCCCGACCTGAAGCTGATGCAGTCTGTCTCCCATTTTCTCTTTCAACAAGTCATAGGCATGTTCTTTGGTACAATGTCCTGTACAGATATAGCTGAGATCTGTTTCTTGCAGATGATCTGCGACTTCGTTGATTTCCTTATCCGTTTTGTTGAACAGGTGGAACCCGCCGATATAGCCATAGATCTTCTGATCCGGGAAGGTTTCTTTGATCTCGTTGATGATATTGACGACACCGCCATGGGAACAGGAATTGACGATCAGAAGCCCCTGATCCGTTTCCAGGACCAGACTCTGTTCATGAGAGAAATCATCCACGACCCAGCCATTTGCTGTCTTGCGGTACATGCTTTCACGTTTGCCGATTCGAGATAATCCTGGAGTTTTATGAGGGATCAGATAGACGCCATCCGTCACTTTATAATCCCCGGAAACGATCTCGATACGATCCGGATAGTCATTCATCATCTTTTTAGGGATCCCGATATATTTATGAAAGATCCACTTCCGTGAGTAACAGTCTGCCGCTGTCGTTTCTCTGATATGGAATTTTGCCTTCGTATTATTCTCAAAAAAAGCAGGTATGCCGTTTGCGTGGTCGTAATGCGCATGACTCAGCGTTGCATAATCGACATCTTTCACATCGAAACCCAGTTCTTTCATATTATGAAGGAATAGATCCGATGCTCCGGCATCGACCAGGATCTTCTTTCCCTGATATTCGATCAGCAGGCAGAGGCCCCATTCTCCTTGGAGTCTGTCATTCGGGATATTATCGCTGATAACGGTGATTTTTGTTTTCATAGCTGTTTCCTTATCTATCATTTACCTTTCCATTATAACAAGCTTCCCTATATCGTATACTGCAAATCGGGATGGTTTATTATCTGAAAAGGGAATGCTAGAATTGATTTATGATCGAAATCAAGGGGATCCATTTCGACGTCGAGATCGAGCACAAGAATATCCGTCATATGTATATGCGCCTGAAAGGCAACAGAATCTGCGTCAGCGCACCTTTGCTGATGCCGAAATATCTGGTCTATCAGTTCATCGAAGGGAAACGGGACTGGATCTACAATACCTATAACCGACTGCAGACAAGAAAAGAAGCATCGCATCTCTATGATGGAGGAGATCTGTTTTATGTATATGGAGAGCCCTATGAACTGTTCTATCAGGAAGGCAGCCGTAACAGCGTCAGAATCAAAGAGAAACAGATCTTTCTTTACGGTCCTGACAAAGAGAAGGCGATAAAATACCTCTACAAGCATTTTGATGCCGATCTTTTGAAGAAAGCCTGGGAATACTTCTACAAGTACCAGAGAAGCATTCTGATTGGCTACGGCTATCTGAAAACGCCTGAATTGCGAGCCCGTGCGATGACCTCAAAATGGGGCGTCTGTTACACGACGAAAGACCGTATCTGTATCAGTTCCTACCTGATCCATTTCCCTCTGGAATGTCTGGAATACATCATGGTCCATGAGATGACCCACTTGATCATTCCCAATCATTCTAAGCGTTTCTATCAGATCGTCAGCAACAATCTTCCCGACTATAAACAGATCAGAAAAAAACTCAAAGGATGAAAATAATTACATTCTCTTTTGACTTGAAACGACCTATGTTTAATTGATACAATTATCCTAGATAGGATCAATATGAAAAGATTCGATAATAAGAGAAATACGATCTCAGGGGTAAATGACACTTTACTTGTGTTAAATAAAAAATGATCTTTTCAGGTGGACGTTTTAACGTTCACTTTTTTATTCGTTTGATAAGGAGGCTATGACAATGGATCAAACACTGAACGATGCACTGTTGGATGCATGCAGCAGCGGGAAACTGGGTTTAGTCAATGAACTGATTGAACAGGGAGCTGATGTCAATCATAAGAATGGTGATGGCAGGACATGTCTGATGCGTGCATCGAAAAGAGGATATTTGGAAATCGTAGAACAGCTGATCGCACATGGCGCGGATGTCAGAGCGAGAGACAAAAACAATGATACAGCACTCATGGGAGCAGCCAAACATGGCTACCGCGAGATCTGTGAGAGACTGGTAGAAGCAGGAAGCGAAGTGAATGCACATGACAACAGCGGCAGGACTTCACTGATGAGAGCGGCTTTCCTGGGTGAGACAGGAGTCGTTGAGTATCTGACAGAAGCAGGGGCGGATCTGGATGCCGTGGATGAAAAGGGACGTACCGCACTGATGGATGCCGTACTGGCCTTCAAGGTCGATGTGATCCATTATCTGCTGACAAAGAAAGCGAATGTCGACGCCAGAGACAATGAAGGATGTACCTGCTTGATGAGAGCCAGCTATGGGGGATATAATGATTTAGTCAGATTCCTGCTGCAGCGAGGTGCCGATAAGACGATTAAAGACAACGCCGGCAGAACTGCCGTGGAATATGTGAGAGACAGAGACAATCAGGAATTAATCGATTTATTAAAGGAATAAGGGGAAATATATGAAAGAATACTTATCAAAAGATGTAAGAAACGTTGCATTGCTGGGACATTCCGGTTCCGGTAAATCTGCTTTTGTCGAAGCTGCTTTGTATCTGACGAAAGCGATCGATCGTATGGGCAAGACAGTGGATGGCACTTCATCCATGGACTATGACCCGGAAGAAGTCAAGAGAGGCTTATCCGTATATACGGCATTGGCTCCGATCGAGTGGAAGAACACCAAGATCAATTTCATCGATACGCCGGGTTACCTGGATTATGAGGGTGAAAAGGTTTCCGGTGCCGCTGTTGCCGACCTGGCAGTGATCGTGGTCTCCGCGAAAGAAGGAATCGAATCCGGTACGGAAAGCTCAGTGAAACTGTGCAAGAAGAATAATCTGCCGATCGTTTTCTTCATCAACAAGATCGATGACGACAATGCGAATTTTGAAAATACGGTAAATGATCTGAGAAACAAGTTCGGTTCTTCCGTTGTTCCGTTTGAAGTTCCGACCATGGATGGCAAGAAGATGACCGGTTCCGTCAAGGTTCTGGAAGATACTTCCAATCCGCATTACGATCAGATTTCCGAAGCGATCGCTTCCGCGGATGATACACTGATGGAGAAATTTTTCGAAGGTGAAGCTTTCACTCCGGAAGAGACAGCAATGGGTCTGAAACTTGCGCTGGCATCCGGCGATGTCAAACCTGTCTTTGCGGGCAGTTCTGTCAATTCGCAGGGTGTTGAACAGCTGCTGGATTTCATCAAAGAAAACGCTCCGGTCTATGTGGAGAGAAAAACGGTCAAGGATGCGCAGGGTACCGAACTGAAGACTGATGACAGCGAATCATTCTCCGGTCTCGTATTCAAGACGGTTGTCGATGCCTTCGTCGGCAAGATCAGCTATATCAAGGTCATGTCAGGCGTTCTGTCCATGACGACACCTTTATTCAATTCCAAAAAGGATACATCTGAAAAAGCCGGCGGTCTGTTCATCATTTCCGGTAAGCAGCAGCTTCCGATCGAAAAGGTCCATACCGGTGATATCGGTGCCTTGACAAAACTGCAGGCAACCGAGACGAATGATACATTATGCGTCAAAGAAAAGAAAGTCGTATTCGCAGATATCGAATATCCGCGTCCGATGCTGGGTGTAGCGGTATCTCCTAAGACAAAAGATGACGAAGACAAGATGTCTGATGCGTTAAAGAAAGTACTGGTCGAAGACAAGTCTCTGAACTTTGTCCGTAATGCGGAAACCGGTGAACAGGTGCTGTATGCGGTAGGCGATCAGCAGATCGATGTCATCGTCAATAAGATGAAATCAAGATACAAGGTTGAAGTTCAGCTGAAAGAACCGAAAGTTCAGTATCGTGAGACGATCCGCGGCAAGTCCGAGGTTCAGGGTAAATATAAGAAGCAGAACGGTGGCGCAGGCCAGTTCGGTGATGTCTGGGTCAGATTTGAACCGAATCCGGATTCTGAGGATCTCGTATTCGCAGAAGAGATCTTTGGCGGAGCTGTTCCGAAGAACTTCTTCCCATCGGTTGAAACAGGTCTGAGAAACTGCATGGCCAAGGGCCCTCTGGCAGGATGCAAGGTCGTCAATGTCAAAGCGACATTGTATGATGGATCCTACCACCCGGTCGACTCCAAGCCGAACTCCTTCGAAGCAGCCGCTAGACTGGCATTCAAAGCCGGTATCCCGAAGGCGAATCCGATCCTGCTGGAACCGATCGGCAAGGTCACGGTCATCTGTCCGGAAGAATATACTGGTGATATCATCGGCGACTTCAACAAGCGTCGTGGCATGATCCTGGATACAGGTTCTGCTGATCCGGGCGAAGCCAAGATCGAGGCTGAAGTTCCGATGGCAGAAATGATGAAGTATGCGACAGAGCTTCGTTCCATGACAAAGGGCAGAGGAACCTATGTCATCGATTTCGACCGTTATGAACCTGCTCCGCAGAATGTAACGGATAAAGTCGTCGCTGCTACTGCTGCTGAAAGGAAAGACGAAGACGATGATTAAAGACGGGCATGAACCCGTCTTTTTTTTTTTACTGTTTTTTAATCTGATTATCTTGAACTTGCCTGAAGTATCACTTCGAAGTGCAATTCTTCATCGTTACGCAGTATAGTGACATCGACTTTGTCGCCGACCTGTTTTCCATCGAGGACTTTTGACAGATCAGCATACGTTTCAACCTCGTGGCCATCGATCGCAATGATCGAATCGTTTGCTTCGATTCCCGCAGATTGTGCGCTGCCTCCTTCGATTACTTCCGAGATCAGTACGCCTTTGGAACTGTAGTACGAATTGGAAGTATAGACTCTGACACCTAAGGCCGCTCTGTCTTTGACATAACCGTTCTCGATCAGTTCATCTACGATACGAATGACTGTATTTGCCGGAATGGCATAACCCATACCTTCGACCGTGGTCGTCATGGAAGACATTTTCTTCGCATTGACGATGCCGATCAGGTTGCCATTGATATCAAACAGTCCTCCGCCGGAGTTTCCTTCATTGACTGCCGCATTGGTCTGAATGACTGACATATAGACATTGTTGATATAGATCTCTTTTTCCAAGGCAGAAACGATGCCGTTGGAACAGGAGATGCCTAAACCTAACGGATTGCCGATCGCTATGACATCCTGGCCCAGCATCAGCTGATCCGAATCGACGAAAGAAGCATATGGAAGACTGTCTTTGTCGATCTTCAGCACGGCAAGATCCGTTCTTTCATCATAGCCGATCAGTCTGGCACCGCAAACTTCTCCGGTATAAAGCTTGACTTCGATCGTGTTTTCATCGGTCAGACCGTCGATCACGTGTTCGTTGGTGACGATATAGCCATCGGATGAGAATATGACACCGGAACCGGTTGAAGTAGATGTCGTGGTTCCGCCTCCGAAGATGAAATAATTGCCGCTCATGGATGTTTCCACTTTACAGCTGATTTCTACGACAGTGTTATAAGCTTTTTCGATCGCTATGGTATAATCGGTTTTTTCGATATTCGTATATTCTACTTCATTCAGAACGACATTATCCTGCGTTTCCGTGACGTTACGGACATTACGGTCATAATAGGACAAGACACCGAATGTGCCGATTCCTGAGCCTAGTAAGGCGACCAGGAACAATATGATAAGAGATTTTACATTTATTTTCATACTCATCACCTCCATTGAATACTATAGGACCGTTATGTGAACTTTAACTGAAGTTTCTAAATAACACTAAAAGTTATATAATTTTCATATGAACAACATTTCAGGCAAAAGGATCAGCCGCAAGACTGCAGTCAGACATTTCAATATCGTCGGCACTTTACTGACGGTCTATACCTTGTTTGTGCTGGTCATTCCTTTTGTCTTTCATTACTATCTGGTCAGTACGGATTCCTATATCCTGAAGGATACTTTTCTTTATTTTGGGATCTATTTTCTGGTCGTCGTTTTCGGAACGGTGATCCCATTCTGGCTGATGCGCCAGTTTTTCAAGATACCGCTGCGGCTGATCAATACGAAAATAAAGACAGCGTTTGTCAACCTGTTTGTACAGACGATCGTCTTTTTTACGATCTGTATCGTTTCGACCTATGTTTCCAACATCCTCTTTGCGCATTTCGGTCTGGAGGGGAAACTGATCAGTGGCATCGGTCTGAGCTATGATGCCGGTTATCTGGATAATCTGCTGTACGTATTCATGCTGGTGATCGTCACACCGATGATCGAGGAGTATGCATTCAGAGGCGTGCTGCTTAGCGTTTTAGGAAAATACGGAAAAAATTTCGGACTCTATGCCAGTGCGGTGGTCTTTGCTTTTGCGCATGTGCATTTCGCAGAGTATCTGCCTGCTTTCTGCATGGGTGTTCTTTTAGGCAAGACCGCCCTGCGTTACCGCAGCATCGGTCCGACGATCATCATTCATATCCTGTTCAACGCCTTGATTTATTCTTTGTGCGTCATTCCGTCTTCGATCGCCGGTTATATGGCCTATGGCCTGGCGGGTGTCTTCATTATCAGCATCTACCTGTATATTTCCGGACGTTATGAAAGAGTCTACGTGCAGAAGCTGAATTCCGCCAGCAATACTTATCTGCTGTTCTTCAGCTGTTTCATGGTGATACTGAGTCTGATGCTGATGATACTGCAGACGGTATTTTCTATATTGATTTAAAAATAATGTAATATCATTAGAATAAATAGATTTAACGATTAAGAGGTGATTTTATGGATGAATTCTGGTACACCCCCGCAACGATGCGTGAGATCAAAGGAAACAGTTATCAGGCTTTCAAGATGTTTGGCCCGACGTATTGTTTCTGGCTGATCCTTCTGGTTCTGGCTTGCGTTTTAGGGAAGATCTTCTTCCCGAAGATGAGTCAGGAAAAACGTCACAAGGTCTATGTCATTCTGACCTGGCTGATGCTGATCGATGAAGTCGCCAAATATGTCATGACGATCCTGACACATCAGTTCGAGTGGCAGCTGCTGCCGTTCCATCTGTGTTCCATCAATATTTTCGTCTGCCTGTGGCATACGCTTCATCCGACGGAAACGGCGAAGGAAGTGCTTTATTCCATCTGCATTCCTGCCGCACTGGTCGCTTTGCTGTCGCCAAACTGGATCTGTCTTCCACTGTTTAATTTCATGCACATCCATTCAGCACTGATGCATGTTCTGCTGATTTTATATCCTTGGCTGATCTTATGCGAAGGCTACCGTCCGAATCCGAAGAATATCCTCAAAGTATTGGGCTTTCTGGTCTGTGCCGCAGGAGTCGCATTCGTAGTCAACAGTCTCGTGAAGACGAATTTCTTCTTCCTGAGAGGACATAACAACAATCCTGCTTTGATATTGATAAGCAATATCTTCGGAAAATTCTATCTGGTCGGACTGGTCGCTTTGGTGCTGGTGGTACTGTTCCTGATGTATCTGCCTTGGCTGTTTAAGAGAAAAACAGCTTGATATCTATGACATTTGCGGAAATCTTATGGCGTGTGGTCGAAGACCTGCATGCCAATAATCAGTGGGAAGAAGTCATAAGCAATACGCTTACGGTTTTTGAAGATGCTTTTAAAGTAAAGAACGCATCCTGCTGGGTCAAGGATGACAAGACCCGGCGTATCTATGTGATCGCAAATACGGGAGAAACGGATCTGACGGGCTACAGTGTGGCATATGGCGAAGGAATCGTTGGGAAAGCCACTTCTGAAGGCCGTACGCTGACGAACGGAGATGCGGATGTCGTGATCAGCGATGAAGAAAAACGCTTCATCGAGGGCTCCTGCGTAGCTGTACCGCTGCATTCTCCGTATGGAGACTATGGCGTGATCCTTTTAAGCAACTATCCAGGAAAACTGAATCCGGAAGAGATCAAAGTCTGTGAGAATATCGCTTCATTGATCGCATTGGACCTTGAAGATAAAGATACTTTTTCTTTTGATGACAACAGAAAGGTCATCCTTTCGTTGCGCGGCGTCATCAAGGAATTCATGTCCGGAGAAGAGATCCGGAGGATCCTGAAAGGGATCGATCTGGATATCTATGAGAAAGAACTTCTGGTCGTATTGGGCGAGTCAGGATGCGGTAAATCGACGATGCTGAATATCATCGGAGGCATGGATGAACTGACGGAAGGGAAGATGCTGGTAGAGGGAAAGGACTTCTCTCATCCGAGCGAGAAGGAACTGACGGATTATCGTCGTGATTATATCGGCTATATCTTCCAGTCCTACAATCTGATGCCGAATCTGAATGCCCTGGAAAACATCGAATTCATTGCGGAGATCGCGAAAGATCCTCTTGATGCCGAAGAAGCTTTGGAACAGGTCGGACTGGCTGACCGCTGGAACCGTTATCCTTCATCGATGTCCGGAGGCCAGCAGCAGCGTGTCTGCATCGCCCGAGCCATCGTCAAGGATCCGATGATCATTCTGGCTGATGAACCGACTGCCGCTTTGGATTTCGTGACCGGTCAGGGTGTCCTGAAAGTCATCGAAAAGATTGTCAGAGAACGGGGCAAGACAGTCATCATGGTCACCCACAACGTGGAAATCGCCAAGATGGCGGATCGGGTCATCAAACTGAAGAATGGCAAGATCTCGAGCGTAAGGATCAATCATAAACCGTTACATGCGGAGGAACTGTCCTGGTAACTTTATGAAGAAGACGCAACGTACCGATTCATTACGTAATATCCAGAAAAAAATCATTTCCTATTTATCTGTATGTATCATCGTCATGCTGGGAATAGGAGGCTTTTCGACTGCCTTTCTAGAAAACAATAGAATACGTAATGGTGCGCTGGAATATTATGATGAAGTCAATTTCAAGGATTTCGAACTGGTATCTTCTCTGGGTTTTACTCAGGAAGATCTTGATAATATAAAGAAACAGGAATATGTGGAAGATGCCGAAGGAACGATCGTCGTTTCAGGTCAGCTGATCGATGGAGAGAAACAGACCAAGGTCGAGATCGATTCGATGACCGAAAGAATTTCGACACCTTATCTATATGAGGGAAAGAAACCGTCTGTTCCTGATGAATGCGCTGTTTCGATCGATCTGGCCAGAAAACTGGATCTTTCTGTCGGAGATACCGTCATCATCAGGATCACAAGTGTTTTTGATGAAGATGCCTTATACAATACATCATTCAGGATCTCGGGAACGGTCGCCCATCCCGACTATCTGCGTCAGGATTCAAAATATGCCGTTTTCCTGAATGAGAATGCGTTTGATAAGTCGGTTACGGATGACCGTTATACCAGAGCCTATCTGAAAGTGACAGCCGATGGAGAAGAGAGTGTTTTCTCTGCGGAATATCTGGAAAAAGCCCAAAACATCTATCAGAAACTGCAGGGTCTGGCTTCGCTTCTGTCAAAGGAACAGGCTGATACCTTGAAGAGAGAATTCATCGAGCAGTTTGAGGAAAAGAAACTGGATGCGGAAAAGCAGTTGCTGAACGCTTCAAAACAGCTGCAGGATTCAGAAGATGAACTGGCAAAAGGAAACCAGCAGCTTCAAGATGCGATCAGTGAACTGAATGCAGCCAAAAAAGAAGCGCAAATGCAGCTGGATGAGGCCAGGGCGAAAATCGAGACTGCTGAAAATCAGCTGATCGATGCAAAGAGCGAATTATGTCACACTTCAAATGAATTAGCAGAAAAAAGTGCGGAATACAATGAAGCATATGACCGTCTGCAAGAATACCATGCGACAGTCGATGATCCTGTCGAATATGGGGATGATCTGATTATACTGAATACATATCTGGTAATCTGGGCAGACGAAAAGGATGATCTGGATGAACATCAGCTGGAAACGGTCGAACAGGTCAGAGTCTATAATGAGGCTGCAGATCTTTTTGCTCAGGCGGTAATGGAAGCATATATGCCGGTTGCCAGGTGCGAGATGAATGGAGAAGATACGACAGATGCTCAGATAGAAGCAGATCAGCAGATCCAGGAAGCAAGGGAAGTTTTCTTGCAGACAGTCGAAGGCAGGACCTTGCAGGAAATCGATGTTGATACGCTTCTGGGCTTGTATAAAAGGATGATCGATGAAAACGGACTAGGAGAATACTACACCCAGGAAGATCTACTGAAACTGCGTGCCACGATGCTGGGACTGCAGAAGCTATCGAATGAGGAACTGGCTGACAAGATCGAGGAATATGGCAAAGCGAAAGCGATAAAAGAATGTCTGTTTGAAGCTGATGAGATTCTGTTTGAAATGGGCGTCGAACTGTCAGATGCGGAAATACGTCTGGCACAGGGATGGCAGGCTTATGAGGAGGGTTTGGAAAAGCTGGCGGATGCCAAATGGGAACTGGAGTGGAATGAGGCTGATCTGGCTCAGAAGTTCCAGGATTCAGAAAAACAGATCGCTTCCGCCAGAGACCGGCTGATTGCAGGAGATAAGCAGCTTGCATCCTACCGGCAGGAATATGAAGAGAAACAGAAGGAATATGAAACCCAGATCAGCGATGCACAGAAGCAGATCGATGAGATCGATTCCGTCTGGCTGGTTGAAGACCTTGATGCGAATATGGGTTACTTCGATCTGAAATCCAATTTCGATTCTGTCAGCAAGACCGGTATGGGATTAGGCGTCTTGTTCCTGATCGTAGGAGCGATGGTTACGGCTTCGACCCTGATCATCATCATCGACGACCAGCGGAAACAGGTGGGTACGACCAAGGCGTTTGGTTTCTATAACAGGGAGATTTTAGGAAAATATCTGGTTTTCGGTATTTCTGCTGCAGTCATCGGTTCATTATCAGGTGTTGTATTGGCAAAACTTCTGGCAAAGAACGTTCTATCGATCATGGATCGCTCAAATATGTATGCTTTCCAGATGGGAGAACCGACGATATCGCCTGCTTATATCCTGACTGTCGTACTGGTCGCTGTGATCATGTGCACGCTGGTAACGATTGCGGCATGCGGCGGTCTGATCAGAACACCGGCAGCTTTGCTGATGAAAGGCGAGATCCTCAAGAAAGTCCGTAAAAAGAAGAACAGCGCTAAAAAACAATCGCAGAAATCATTGTATTCCCGTCTGATCCTGCGCAATATGATCAATGATAGAGCCCGGGTGCTGGTAACGATCGCTATCATCGCAGGCAGCTGTCTGATCGTGGGTTTAGGTTTCACCATGAAAAATGCCTTCGATGGCATGGTTTCCCATCAGGTCAGCGATATCTATACCTATGATATACGGGTCGATCTTCCGGAGTCGCTTTCAGAAGAAAACAGACAGAAAATCGAGACTTATTTCTCTGGCAACGGTATTGAATATGCTTCCGCTAGATATGAGTCACGGATGTATAGCGAGAATGGTTCGATAAGTGCCTTGACGATGATTACCGGTTCCGATGATCTGGGTCGTTTCATCGGAATCAATGATCCGGAAACCGGAAAAGAAATCGTTCTGCCGAAAGACGGCGTACTGGCACAGCACCGTTTCCTGGAAGCGTTTGAGTATGAAACAGGGGAAACATTGAAGATGTATGATGACGGTCTGCATCTTGTCGATGTGCCGATTTCCGGTGCATTCCTGAACTATTACGGCCGTTATTTCATCAGTTCGTTTGAAGCATATGAAAAGGTCTTTGGCACAAAAGCGGATGTCAATGCTTATTATGTAAATCTGAATAGTAAGAGTATTACTGCCTTTGAAGAAGATCTATCCGGAATCAACAGGGATATCGGTTTCGATACTCCGGATTCTTTTGTCTTGCGTACTTCTTCGATTTCCAAGATGTACAGCATCATTATCATTATCATGATCGTGATCGCGATCATCCTTTCGTTCATGATCCTGTTGAATATGACGAATATCTATATCAGCAAGAAGCGCAAGGAAGTCATCATCATGCGCATCAATGGTTTCAGTTACAAGGATACGATCGTTTATCTGATCAGGGAAACGATCCTGACGACCATACTTGGTATCGTGTTCGGTATCATCCTGGGTTATTTCCTGGCACCGTTGCTGATATCTTTCTGTCAGTCTGCAGATAATCAGTTCATCACAGAATTCAATGTCAAAGCCTGGGCGATCGCCTCAGGAATCGAGATAGTGTTTGCATTTATCGTGAATCTGATCGCATACCGTAAGATCCGTTCTTTCAATATGCGTGAAATCACGGCATCCTAGGGAAAATAAAATACAGCGGTCTCTTGATCAAAGGGGAGGTTAACGAATGAAGTCTGTTCGTATCATGCAGTTCGATGTCAAACGAGGCATATCTCTTTTCTTATGCATGATACTGGGTCTGATGCTTTGTGTGACAGAAATCGATGCAGATGACGATGCGACCTCAGATCCTGTTTCATTGGAAGAGAACTATACCGCTGTTCTTTATGACAACACGAATGGCCTTCCAACATCGGAAGCTAATGATATCGCTCAGACCAAAGAAGGTTTCATCTGGATCGGCAGCTACAGCGGACTGATCCGTTACGATGGCAAGGATTTCGAACGTATCGATTCCACTACCGGCATAGGCAGTGTCGTCTGCCTCTATGTGGATGATTCAGATCGCCTGTGGATCGGCACGAACGATGATGGCCTGGTCCTGATGGAACAGGGTGTCCTCACGTTCTGGACAGAGAATGATGGACTCGGTTCCGATCGCATCTGTTCCATTGAAGAAGACAGGAATGGAATCATCTATGTGGGAACGACATCAGGAATCACGATGTTTCATCCGGATATGAGCCATGAGAATATCGATGATCCTCAGATCGCCAATGCCTATATCGAACAGATCAAAGAAGGCAAAGACGGTCTGCTGTATTGTCTGACCAATGAAGATGACTATTTCACTCTGCGGGATGGCAAGCTGGTTGAATACATCAACCATGAACAAACCAGTATCCAGGGCATCACTTGTCTGTTGCCTGATGAAAACTCTCCGGGGATGATCTATCTGGGAGTCGAAGGTTCCCGTTTCTATTACGGGGATGCTGCGATGGATGCCGATACGGGACATTATACGGATATCTCGCCATTGTCTAGCGTCATCCGGATCAGGCAGATCAACGGAGAGATCTGGATCTGTGCGCGGAATGGCATCGGCATGATCAATGACATGGGTTTTCATTATCTGGATGACCTGCCTATGAATAATTCGGTCAGTGAAGTGATGACGGATTATGAAGGAAACCTGTGGTTTACTTCATCACGCCAGGGCGTAATGAAAGTGACCAAGAATCAGTTTACCGATATCTTCGCAAAATACGGTCTTTCTGCGGCTGTCGTCAATTCGACTTGCATCTATGAGGATAGACTGTTCATCGCAACCGATACAGGTTTAGTGGTCGTAGATGAAGAAGAACCGGTTACACAGCTGCCATTAATATCCGCGAGGACCGTTTCAGGAACGAATCTGGAAGCGACAGATCTGATCGAACTGCTGAATGAAACCCGCATCCGTTCCATCATCAAAGACAGTAAAAACCATCTCTGGTTTTCAACCTGGCGCGGACCGGGTCTCTTGCGCTATGAAAAAGGATCCGTATTGGCTTTTACGGAAGAAGACGGGCTGGTATCCGACCATATCCGTGCGGTCAGCGAAATGGAGGATGGCAGGATCCTTGTAGCTGCTGCAGGCGGGGTGAGCGTGATCAAGGATGACCGGGTTCTTGTCAGTTATGGAGCAAAGGATGGCATCTTGAATCAGGAGAGTCTGACCGTGTGTGAAGGTCCAGACAATGCGATCCTGCTTGGTTCCAATGGCGGGGGCATCTATGTGATCGACAAAGACGGTGTCAGTTGCATCAGCAAGGAGAACGGACTCAGTTCAGGGATCGTCATGCGTATCAAATACGATGGCAGGCGTGATCTTTACTGGCTCGTCACCAGCAATTCGATCGCTTATATGACTCCTGATTATCAGGTGCATACGATCAGGGAATTTCCTTATTCTAATAATTTTGATCTGTACGAAAACAGCGAAGGCGATATGTGGATCCTCAGCGGCAATGGCATCTATGTCGTTCCGACTGATGAACTGGTTGAAAATGAAACGCTCAATCCGGTCCATTACGGTTTGGCGAACGGAATGCCTTGTATCGCTACCAGCAATTCTTACAGCGCATTGACAGAAAACGGCGATCTGTATATCGCAGGCAATACCGGAGTTGCGAAAGTCAATATCGATTCCTCTCTGGAGGATATCGATGATCTCAGGCAGTCGGTGCCATATATCGAAGCGGATGGCAAACTTTATTATCCGGACGATACAGGTACATTTACGGTACCATCCGATACTCAGAAACTGACGGTCCACGCGTATGTCTATAATTATTCTCTGACCGATCCTCAGGTCGCATACCGGCTTGTCGGTTTCGATCGCGAAGAAACGACGGTGAACCGCAGCGAACTGGATCCGGTCTCTTATACGAACCTTCCGGGAGGAACTTACTGTTTCACGATGGAACTGAAAGATGCGATGGGGCGGGGAAGCAAGAAACTGGAGGTTCCGATCATCAAAGAGAAGGCCCTGTATGAGCAGACCTGGTTCTATGTCCTGACAGGCATCGATGGTGCCATGGTGCTGGCAGCGCTTGTCCAATGGTACATCAACAGAAAGATGCTGGCAATGGAAGCGGAGCACCGTCAGGAAGCTGAGAAGGAACGTATCGTCAATGAACTGCAGATGGCAAGACGTCTGCAGGGAAGCATGCTTCCGCATGAGTTCCCGCCATTCCCGGATCGTCACGAATTCGATCTGTATGCCGTGATGGATCCTGCAAGAGAAGTAGGCGGCGATTTCTATGATTTCTTCCTGATTGACGAAGATCATCTCTGTCTGGTCATGGCGGATGTCAGCGGCAAGGGCATTCCCGCATCTCTGTTCATGATGGTCTCCAAGGTCATTCTGAAGAGCTATGCGACAGCAGGGCAGTCCGTTTCACAGATCCTCACAAAAGCAAACAATACGCTTTGTTCGAATAACCGTCTGGATATGTTTGTAACGATCTGGATCGGTATCCTGGAAATCTCCACCGGAAAACTGATCGCAGCCAATGCCGGCCATGAATATCCTGCCATCATGCGATTAGGAGAAAAATATGAACTGTTCAAAGATAAGCATGGCCTGGTTGTCGGTTCGATGGAAAACATGAAGTATCAGGAATATGAACTGCAGCTGCAGCCGGGTGACAAGCTGTTCGTTTATACCGATGGCTTGCCGGAAGCGACTGATCCACAGATGCAGATGTTTGGTACAGAACGGATGATCGATGCACTGAACAGCGATCTGAACGCCGATCCGGAACAGACGATGCATCTTGTCCGCAAGGCAGTCGATGTCTTTACCAAAGGCGCGGAACAGTTCGACGATCTGACGATGCTGTGTCTCGAATACAAAGGGAAAGCCGACTGAAACTGTTTCTAAAAAAAAGAATAAAAGATGGCTCGCCATCTTTTTCTATAAGCAATGGATACTGATATAATAAATATATGTTAGATATAACTAACCAATTAGGAGCGATCATGAAAGCAGAACGGTATTTTACAGTCGATAAAGATGGATTCTATGGTGCATATTTTCCTATAGATAAAGCAGATCATGCGTTTATTGCTATGCTGGGAGATGATATCGATGATCTTTTGGCGAAGACAGGCGTGAAATGGCTGCAGAAAAGGGGATACAACTGTCTGACCATGTCTCCGGCGAAAGCGGACTATGGGCATCACAACTATCCCTTGGAACGTTTCGATAAAGCCATCGCATTCCTGAAAGAACAGGGCAACAGGAAGATCGGTATCATCGGAGCTTCAACGACCGGAATGCTGGCACTGATCACGGCATCCTATTATCCGGATATCACGATGACGCTTGCTTTTTCACCAAGCGATTTTGTCATGGAAGGCTTCTATCGTGACGGAAAAGATGGAGCGACCGAACGCCCAGGAGATGGCGAATCGACTGTATCGCTTGATGGGAAACCGTTGCCTTATCTGCCATTCGCCTACAGACATCCGGAATACTGGCAGAAGATCCAGGAAGAAAGCAAAGGAAGCGGAAATTTCATCAGCTCGGTTCATCTCTTTGATGAAAGCGAAAAACGTCATCCGCTTCAGGAAGCAGAAAAGATCAGAGTCGAAAAGATCCAGGGTCACATCGTCTTCATCGGCGCAGAAGATGATGTGCTGTGGGATACCTGCCGTTATATCCGCAGGATGGAAGAACGGTTATCTGAAAAGAAACATGCCTGTACCTATGATTCATTGTGCTACAGGTATGGGACGCATTTCATTTTTCCTGAAAGCATGCTGAAAATGATGCTGCCGATCGGTTCGAAGCTGATTCTCGGACTGATGTTCCGTTCCACAAAAGAACACCCTTCGGAATGCAAAGAAACCAGGATCGATATCGAAAAGAAACTGCAGTCTATCCTGCAGAACTGGTAATTGTTTTTCTTATCTTTGACAAAGATTTTCTCATAAGGTAAAGTTGAACTATAGAAACTAAGGTTTGTTACTCGCTCTTTGAGGCTCATCCTTGAAACAAGAACTGTTTTTCAGATGTTTTAGGAACGGATCAAAGAGTTTTTGTTAAATAATGATTGTATGACAGGGGGTTTTATGAAAAGAATATTGATTGCTGCATCGGTGCTGTTGTTAAGTCTGTTCATGTTTACTGGCTGCACAAACAGGGCAGATAACGGATACGAACTTGATTATCTTGTACTGGTAAACAAGCTGAATCCGTTGCCTGATGATTGGGAAGGCAAGATCAAGACAGTAAACTTTACCAATACGGTAGGTAATAATGTCGAGGTTGAAAAACGGGCTTATGATGCATATCTGAAACTGAAGAAAGATCTCAAGAAAGAAGGGATCTATGTCGATCTGGATTCTGCCAGAAGAAGCATTGCCGAGCAGCAGCAGATCATCGAAGACTTTACCGAACAGTATGGCGCCGACTATACTGCGAAGGTCGTGGCCAAGCCGGGCTATTCCGAGCACCATACCGGTCTGGCTTTGGATCTGTATCTGATCATCGATGGCGTCAACGTGGACGAGAACGAGGATATGATGCAGTATCCGGAGATCTGGAAAGTAATTCATGAAAAACTGGATGATTACGGTTTCATTCTCCGTTATCTCCCGGACAAGGAACATATTACAGGCTATGCTTATGAACCGTGGCATATCCGTTATGTGAATGACAAGGAGATCGCAAAGGAAATCATGGAGAAAGGCATCACATTTGAAGGATATCTCGGTACTGTCAATGAGACCGAGGTCAGCATCGATTATGGAAAATCTGTTCTGTATACCAAAGCGGAACTGGACGAAGTCTTTACCAGGATTAAATGTCAGTTTGCTTCGTGGAAGGGTGTCGAGCTTCATGCTTTGCGCTATGCAGGAGATACCTGCAACAATGATGAAAATCTTGCCTGGCTGAATTCGATAAACGGTACGAACTACAGCAGGATCATCGAAGTCTTCAGCGATTTCCATACGCCAAAGGACGGTTTCGGTACAATGGAAGCTGACCATGATTATACGGATTATCAGTGGTGGCTGGCTTGTGGAGAAGACGGAGACTGGGATATCGTCAGTTTCGGTTACTGAAAGGAGAGATCTGTTATGGCTGTGATGGTTTTAGTATTGCTGCTGTCTTTTATTCCCTCGATCCTGATGTTTCTGTTTTTGCGAAACAACCGGAAGGATGATGAGGTTTATCGTAAGGATTGCAACGCCCTTTTAGGAAAAGGACTTCTGATCTGCATGATCGTCTTTTTGGGAGATCTCGCTCTTAAGATCCCGTGGAATATGACCGGTATCGGAGAAAAATACCCTTTGATCAATGAAATATTCACATGTTTCATCATCAATGCTCTGATCGAAGAAGGCGTCAAGTTTCTGACTGCAAATAAGTCTATTAAAAAAGACATCTCCAAAACCTCGAAACTCGATGTGATATCCTATCTGGTCATTGCTGCGCTTTCGTTCGGCCTGCTGGAAGATATCGCCTATGTCTTCAGTACGAATATCGGGCAGATCATCGTAAGAGGCATCCTGATGGGACATGTCCCTTATGCGATGCTAACGGGCCAACTGTATGGGAAAGGCATCGCTGAGAAAAAGAAATGGTTTGGTGTTCTCGGTTTTATCCTGTCAGTCCTTCTGCATGGTACGTACAACTTTATGCTGAAAGATGATTTGCCTGACTGGTCCGCGTTTGTCGTCGTAACGGAAACCGCTCTGGAATTCATTTATATGATCTGCATGATCTTCTTTATCAGCAAGAAACGAAACGATCCGGACTACAATCGTCCGATCTTTACCGGAACGGAAGAATCATAGACAAACAAGCGATCCTGAACAGGGTCGCTTTTATCTGTTATACTAGTTTCAGAGGAAATGATTATGTACTATCTGATCGAACAGGCACTGAAAGAAGTCTCAAAAGAAGAATATAAGAATAGCAGGAAGCACTATGTCGCCGTTTTTGACAGAAAACAATGGGGAAATGAAAAAGCCGATTTTCCGTTTTCATCTGAAATCGACAATGAATTGAACGAAATGCTTACGACAGAAGCCAATGTCAACTATGATTCCCTGTCGGGTACTTTTTCGATTCCTGACCGTTCCAATATGGACAATGACGATTATTGCTTTGCCTATGCCTTGAATCAGAAAGGGATCGTTTTTGTGGATGACAGCGGCTATGTGAAGAACGCGATCGAAACCATCATCCGGACCAAGAAATGGAATACCCCGAGTCTGGAACGGTTCCTTTACGATTTCCTGGATCATATCGTGATAGACGACTTAAGGATCATGGAAAAATTCGAAAAAGAGCTGGATGAAATGGAAAGCAAGATCCAGAATGATGATAAAGAGATCTCCCTGAATGAAGCGAACTATATCCGCGGCGCAATCCGCTATCTGCTGATCCACTATGAACAGCTGATGGATGTGGCACAGGAACTGGATGAGAACGAGAATGCTTTCTTTGATGAAAACAATCTGAAATACTTCCGTTCCTATATGAACCGTCTGGATCGTTTATATAACAATGCTGCTTCTCTTAGGGATTATTCGATACAGATAAGGGATTTTTATCGAGAATCGATCGCTGTCAAACAGAACAATATAATGACGCTTCTGACTGTCGTCACAAGCGTATTCATGCCTTTGACACTGATTACCGGCTGGTATGGCATGAACTTCAAGTATATGCCGGAACTGAATGAGCAGTTTGCTTATCCGCTGGTGTTTATCATTTGTATCATCATCGTGGTCATCTCCTTGCTGTACTTTAAGAAGAAGAAATGGCTGTGATGATCTGACTGAAAAAAAGCCCCTGAAGGGCTTTTTTATGATATGATCCTTGCCAGAAACTGTCTGGTTCGTTCATTCTTCGGATGATTGAAGATTTCAAAAGGCGTTCCTTCCTCCAGGATGATACCATCATCCATGAAGATCACTTTATCCGAAACATCTGCAGCAAATTTCATCTCATGAGTCACGATGATCATCGTCATGTCTTCTTCTGCGAGTTCCCGGATGACATTCAACACTTCTCCGACCATTTCCGGATCAAGCGCGGATGTCGGTTCATCGAACAGCAGGATCTCAGGATCCATACATAATGCCCGTGCAATCGCCACACGCTGCTTCTGTCCTCCGGATAAGGTCGCGGGGTAGGCGTTTATGAAATCGGATAGTCCCACTTTTTCCAGCTGACGTATCGCTTCTTTTCTGGCTTCTTCTTTGCTCTTTTTCAGGACTCTGGTCTGCGCCAGCATGCAGTTGTCCAAAACATTCATATTGTTGAAGAGATTGAACTGCTGAAAGACCATGCCTACTTTCTTGCGGTATTCATTGATATTGTGCAGCTTCCCGATATCCTGGCCAAGAACGGTGATCTGTCCCTCGTCGATGTCTTCCAGAAGGTTGATGCATCTTAATAAAGTGCTCTTGCCGGAACCGCTTGCTCCGATCAGACAAACGACTTCTCCTTTTTCAACGTTGAATGAGATATCGCTTAATACAACATTGCCTTCAAAGCTCTTTTTCACATTCTTTATTTCAATGACGCTCATTGCGTTTTCTCCTTGGCGATCTTCATGCTGTAGAAATTCGTATCTGACTGTGGAAACGAAGTCTTGGTATGGTTCATTCTCAGTTCGATATGATGAAAGAGGAAACTGGACATCGATGTCATCAGAAGATAGATCATTGCCGTCACGAAATAGGTTTCCGTAAAACGATAGGTCGTTCCTGCTACGGAATTGGACTGGAACATCAGTTCGGTGATCGATATGATCATCAGCACGGAACTGTCCTTGATGTTGACGATGAACTCATTGCAGATGGCAGGGAAGGCGTTACGTATCGCCTGAGGCAGGATAACATCCATCATCGTCTGCATCGAAGACATACCCAAAGAGCGGGCCGCTTCATTCTGCCCGGGATCGACGGATTGGATACCGGAACGGATGATCTCCGACATGTAAGCTCCTGTGTTGATGGAAATGACGACGACAGCCGCGATCATCTTATCCCAGTGAACGATGTTGGTATAGACCATGTAGTAGATGAAAACAGCCTGAACCATCATCGGGGTACCGCGGAAGAATTCGATGTAGATCTTCAGCGAGATATCGATCGCATTCTTGAGATATCTTGTTTCTTTCGGCGCCGTCTTATCCAGCCTGACTGCCCTGAAGCCGCCTACCAGAAGACCGATGACCAAGCCGATCAGCGTACCGCTTAGCGATACGATCAGCGTCGTCCGGATGCCTAAGAGAAAACTTGGATAATACTTGGCCAGTATCCTGAAACAGTTCTCCAGCGACATTCTATTCCTCGGTCGCCGGCTGTCTTTCGATCGCGGCTTCCATGATCTGCAGCCTCTGTTCTTCAGTGATCTTATTCAAAGAATTCTGTATCGCATTCAGCAACTCCGTATTCTCTTTCGCAACCGCGATGGAAACGGAAGTGTCGACCACAAAACCCTTGCCTTCCGCAAAAGAAACGATTGTCAGATCCGGATTGGCCGCAACCACGCCATTGGCTACCGGCATTTCTGCGGTGATCGCATCTGCTTCTCCTGACTGCAGCGACAGGATCATTCTTGGATATGTAGCCAACGGAACCATATGGTTGACTCCTTCGATCTGATCGATGACTTCATCATAAGTCGTATTGGCCTGTCCAAGTACGTTATAGCCGCTCAGCTGCTGGATATCATCGATACCAACGAGCTCGGAATCCTTTCTTACGACCACGACCATCTGCGATTCATAATACGGAGTGGTAAAGTTTACAGCCTCCGCTCTCTCCGGAGTTTCCGTCATACCGGCAATGATGCAGTCGATCGCCCCGGCATTCAGCGAAGGAATCAAGGCATCCCAATCGGTCTTGACGATCTCGACCTGCATTCCAAGGTCCTCCGCGATCATCGACGCGATGACCACGTCATAGCCATCCGCATAATCGACAGAAGAGATCTGTACGGTAGTATCGCTGTCTTCCACCTGAGTCCAGTTGAATGGTGCATAGTCGCATTCCATACCTACACGTAAAACGCTCTCATCGGACGCATTGTTTTGGGCACCGCATCCGACCAGCAGCATCAGCATCATGATTACTAATACTTTCTTCATAACTCTCTGTTCCTTTCAATAAAAAATCGTATGCACTACCACATACGACATTCATCGAAAGTGATAGCACCTCTTCTTGCGAAGGAGTGATACAGGTATTCCCTGTAACCCCACATTTCCATCATGCCTGATAGAAATGTTCGGCGATGATTGCCTTTCATGCAGCATAACGTTTGCCAACTAGCTGCATTACTCATCTGCATCGCTACCTCTATACACAGATTTTTTATAGTCACTATTATTGTTGATTTGGAACGAATTGTCAACTGTTTTACTTAAACTTGATCATGAATCATGTAAAGTAGTATATGAAGGAACATCATTGGGGGAACGCATATGAAAGAAGGTGAGGTTATACTCGAACTGAAAAAAGAAGCTTTGAAAGAACTGGATCAGATTGACGGTTTCTATCTGAATAAGAAAGCCGTACGAAGACTTGATGAACAGTCTTCCATGCTTTCAAAGCAGGAGATGATCCTGCCTCCTTTACTGTTTATCGGAGATTATGAACAGGAAATGAAGAAGTTTGCGGAAGTCATAGGCAGGATACTGTATCTGAATGACGCGCTTGACAGCCGTACCGTTCAATACATGAAAGTGGAAGATCTGGATTGGATCATCGATTTCCGTTCCGGGATCAAAGACGAAGATTACGACCGTGCACAATTCTCCAGCGATGTCTATGACATCCTTGCGGGTCAGATCGTTCATCCGTTCGGTATCCTGTACCTGGAGGACAGCGATGAAATGATGGATATCGAATTCGATCTGGACCGTTATCCGATCCTTTCCGCGATCTATGGCATGGCGGAACAGAAGGCGGATTTCCTGACGATCATGGCAGGAAAGCTGGAGGGAATGAGGGAACTGTTTCTCTGTGCGGATGCTTTCGATCTGTATGATCCGGATCAGCGTATGTGGTTCGATGACTTTACAAGGTATCGTAATGGATAGGAAACAAAATTGTTATAATGAAAACAGAAAAACAATTGTTAGCAATAAAACAGGAACAAGGAGACACGTATGCCATTTAGAAAAGATTTTCTGTGGGGCGGAGCTACTGCCGCCAACCAGCTGGAAGGTGCCTGGAACGAGGATGGAAGAGGGCCCGCATTGACCGATGTCACGACCGGAGGTTCTGCTACAGAGCCCAGGAAGGTCACCTACATCGATAAAGACGGGAAGCACGGTTATATCACCCGGCTGCAGAAACTGCCTGAGGGAGCCCATTATGCTGTTCTGGATGAATATCTTTATCCGAATCATGACGGCATCGATTTCTATCACAGATACAAGGAAGACATCGCTCTGTTTGCGGAAATGGGTTTCAAGATATTCCGTATGTCCATCTCCTGGTCCAGGATCTATCCAACGGGATTGGAAGAAGAACCGAATCAGAAAGGAATCGAATTCTACCGGAATGTATTCAATGAATTAAGAAAACATGATATCGAACCATTGGTAACCTTGTGGCATTTCGATACGCCGTTATATCTTGAAGAGAAGCTGGGCGACTGGAAGAACCGGGAACTGATCCCGCTCTTTGTAAAGTTCGCAAAGACATGTTTCACGGAATTCAAGGGACTGGTGAAATACTGGCTGACTTTTAACGAAATCAATAATACCATCAACTTCCTGCCGGAAGATCTGGATGATTCCTATTATCAGGAAGCCTATCAGCACCTGCATAATCAGTTTGTCGCATCCGCAAAGGCAGTCAAGATCGGCCACGAGATCGATCCTGACAACAGGATCGGATGCATGATCTGCGGCATCACCTACTATCCGCATACCGAGGATCCGAAGGACATCCTGTACAACCGCTACAAGTGGGAAAAGGGTGTCTTCTACTGCGGAGATGTGCAGTGCTTCGGCTACTATCCGACCTATGCGCAGAAACTGTGGGATGAACATCATGTGAAACTGGATATTACCGAGGATGATCTGCAGTCCTTAAGAGAAGGCTGTGTCGATATCTACACGTTCTCCTACTATATGTCCCAGTCCGTGACGACACACAAGGGAGGAGCCGAGACACAGGGGAACATGTCCCGCGGCACCAGAAACGAATATCTGGAGTATTCTGATTGGGGCTGGGCTTACGACCCGGATGGTTTGCGGTATTATCTGGAAATGATCTATGACCGTTATGAACGGCCGCTGATGGTCGTAGAAAACGGTTTAGGCGCATTCGATACCGTGGAGGAAGACGGCTCGATCCACGATGATTACCGTATCGATTATTTCAGGAAGCATATCGCTACGATGAAGAAAGCAGTCGAAAATGGCGTGGATCTTTTGGCATATACGACCTGGGGACCGATCGATCTGGTTTCTGCCGGTACAGGTGAGATGAGGAAGCGTTACGGTTTCATCTATGTCGACAAACATGACGATGGCACAGGTACGATGGCAAGATCCAGAAAAGATTCATTCTACTGGTACAAGAAGGTGATCGCCTCCAATGGAGAAGATCTGAATTAGATCTGAATAAGAAACAGAATGAAATAGAAGGATATCCGGAAAAACACATTTTGTAACCGTTTATCTCAGATATCTGTCAACTATTGAAAATGACGTTCCTTCTTATGAAATGACATAGGAAAGAACGTCATTTTATGTTTCCTGAAACATACTTTCCGTTTCCTGATTTCTCATCTGCCATAAACAGTTTACAAGCCTTCTTTTCCTTATGTATAATGGTTTCACGGTCGCGGAAAGATAAGGAGAATATCATATGAGAAACAGAAGATATCTGAAGGCTTTTCTGGTGGCCTTATTGTTTTTTGCGATAGTCGCTTATGCGTATAGACAGAAAGGATTTGATGCGATCGTAAGCGAGAACGAATCCATTCCGCAACACACGGCGAAGGATGAAGGATATCTGGAGATCGGCAGCAGAAGAAAGAAACCGCATCATGCCGAAACAGAAACGTATGCGGCCGATATTGAAAATGAAAGGGAAGACATTCACTCTTTATCAGAGGATCTGTCTATTGCTTGCGATCCCGCACAGGATCCATCTTCCGATGATTCTTTCCTATCCGAACCTGATGAAAAAGGCCATTGGGAATACCGCGATATCCTGGTATCTGAAGCATGGGATGAAATGGTTCTGGTAAAAGACGGATACAATGAAAAGATACTTGTTTCAGAAGCTTGGGATGAAGAGATCACGTATTGTGCGATCTTTGGATCGACAATGGTCGAAATGGAAGTATGCAATACCTGCGGAGCTCAGTTCCAGGGCGGGATCAATGAACACCTGTCGCAGACCGGCCATTCGGGCTGGCATAATGAATATGTGGCGATCGATGAGCCGTATTGCAAGTCGTATGATTCCTATTTTATTCATCATGATGCTATCTATCAGGATGTCTGGCACGACCCTGAATATGAGATCGTCCATCATGACGCGGTTTATCGAACTGAACGATACTGGGTCAAAGACTGAATCATCCCATATCAGTTTTATTATAGAGAACCGTTATCGGTTCTTTATTTGTTTGTTGCCGGAAATACGTAGAAATAGAAGATGAAAACTTTGTTAGAATCGAAAACAATCTGTATGTTGAAATGGAAGTCTGTGCTCCTGGAATCATGCAGTTCGGTTATATTCGTATCTATTCTTTATATGAATCGCTATAATGATAGATAGATAGATGAAAAAGGAAGGCACATCCAGAATCGGTCAGGATTTCAGTTTAGGATCCTTGCTGAAATTCGCTTTGCCGGGGCTTCTTACCAGCCTGTCATCCCGTTTGTTTGAAACATTGGATGATGCGCTTTTTGTTTCGCGCTTTGTCGGGCAGAATGCCTTGGCAGGCATCAAGATCCTGATGCCGGTCGATGGCCTGATCCTGGCAATGACACATATCTTCGGTCTGGGCGCCTGTACCTATGCCGCGACGGAAATGGGAAGGGGCAACAAGGAGGAAGCAAAGCGGATCTTTACCAGAATGATCCTGATGGCGATCGGTTTCGGTGTAGCGTTTGCTGCTTTAGTGATCACGTTCGATGATCAGATCCTGTCCTTTCTGGGAGCGGAACGCGACATCATGCAGTACACGGAAACCTATGTCGCGATCACCTTTGTGATATTGCCTTTCAAGCTGGCATCCATGTGTTTTTCTTCCTTCTATTCCGCTGCCGGAAAACCTTCGATGGGTCTGTTCAACAGCATCCTTTCCGGCGTGATAAATGTCATTACTGACTACATCACCATCGTCGTTTTAGGCATGGGTGTTGCCGGCGCAGCAATCGCTACGAGCCTGGGATTCATTGCCAACTTCATCGTCGGGATTGTCTTTTATCTGAAAGGTAATAACGATATCGGTTTCGTCAAGCCGGGGAAGGGTTACTGGAAGACACTTTTCGAATCGACCCATTATTCGATCTCTCAAGTCACCAATAGCCTCACCATGAGCATGACAGCTTTTGTGGTCAACCGTACTATCCTGTATTATCTTGGCTCTGATGGCATCGCTGCCAGATCGATCGTCAACGATATCCGGATGATCCTGAATTCCGCCTTCGTCGGTTTTGCGACGACTGTAGGTCCAATCATTGCCTATAATTACGGAGCAGGCAGACCGAAGATGCTGAAAAAGATCCTCTATAACAATCTGAAGATCTGGTTCTTTGGCTGTACCGCGATGATCATCATCGGACAGTGTCTCAAGAAACCGCTGGTAGGCTTGTTCATGAACCCGGATACCTTTACCCAGTCATTCTATGACATGACTTATTTCGGGCTGACGATTGAACTGTTCGCGCCGATCTTTACCGCCGGATGCATCATGGCCAACCGGATGTTCGTGGCACTGCGGGCACAGAGGATCTCCACATTCCTATCCCTGTCACGCAATTTCGTTTTCCGGATGACGACGACTTTGCTGATTCCGAAGCTGTTCGGCGCCAGCAGCATCTGGTTCTGCTTCCCTGTTTCGGAAGCGTTATCGTTTACGCTTTATGCGATCGCAGTCGTCATGAATGCGGATAACTACGGCTATGGCAGAAGCGGAGTCGCCTATCTGATCGACAGCAAAGAGGATGACAACGAATCCGCATAAGAGATTTATTTCCACTGTATAACGAAAACAAACGCCCATTTCAGGGCGTTTTTCAATGAAAAGATCTATGAAAATGACTGACTATGATTTCCGGAAGAGACATAATGCAGAAGAAGACAAAATAAGATAAAATTAGATTATATTTTTTTCACGCTAATCAAATACAGATTGTTTTTGATCTTTTTGTAGTTTTAGGGGAGGTTAAAGATGAGAACGGTAGGATTCCTGATCAGCCATAAGGACAATGAAAAAAGAAGAGCTCTGCTTCCGAGAGATCTATTGAATGTGAAATATACGAATCAGATCTATGTGGAAAAAGGATATGGGGAAACGCTGCGGATTCCGGATCTTGATTACGAGAACTTCGGAGCGCATATCGCGGAAAGAGAAGAGATATACAGATGCGACTGCCTTGTTGATGTCAAACTTAGCGATGCGGATTATCTTGATGAATTAGAAAAAGAGAAAATGCTGATCGGCTGGGCACACGCTGTGCAGAAGACGGATTTTACCGGAGACTGCATCCAGAAGAAACATACGATTCTTGCCTGGGAGAAGATCATTCAGGATGGGCGTTATATTTTCTATCGCAACCGTGAGCTTGCCGGAGAAGCGGGCGTTTTGCAAGCGTTCCTATATTGCGGGAAAATGCCTTATGAATGCCGGGTTGCCATCCTTGGCAACGGACAGACGGCCAAAGGAGCCATGCGTATTTTACATGGACTTGGTGCGACTGTCGATGTCTATGGAAGAAAACTGGAAAAGCTCTTCAAAGAAAAGATGTTCGAGTATGATGTCATCGTCAATTGCATCATGTGGGATACCTCCCGTACCGATCACATCATCTGCAGGGAAGATCTCAAAAAGTTCAATCCCGGAACAATGATCATCGACATCAGCTGCGATCCGGGCATGGAGATCGAGACTGCCAGAGCAACGACGATCACCGAACCTGTCTATGAGATCGATGGCGTCATCCATTATGAAGTCGATAATACGCCGGCTTTGTTTCCTTATACTGTTTCAGAAATACTGTCGAGAGGTTTTTCCACTTATCTTGATGGGATCATCATGGGGAAAATGGCTGAGGAATTGAATCAGGCGATCGTGATCGAGAAAGGGAATATCATCGATTCGGAGATCGTAAGATATCGTGAAAGACTCGGTCTATAAGAAAAGACTCGGATCCATAAAGAGAGGCATAAAACATCTCTTGCTATTGGTATCTTCTAAAATAATGTGATTATTTGGTTGCATAATCAACGATTTCGTATACAATCGTGATATTTATATGATTTTCTTGCACAATTACCGATGTTTTTATTGCTTTTAGGCTATGTAAATATATGTAATTAAGTAGATAGAGAATTATCTATTTTTTGGTATGAAGAATATACCCGAATGAAAGATTTACTGAAGGGGGCTAAGAGGGCTATTATGAAAGATTTCACAAAGAAACTCGTAATCTTGTTGTCATCTTTAGCAATGATTGTCAGCCTTGTATCTTTTACAGGCAGGACAGTTCATGCGGAAGATGAAGGTGGCGAAGGTGATGATGGAAAAATCACCGTAGAGTATTATTACAATTATAAGTCAGGAGACGATGATTTATACAAAACGCAGGTATTTGAAGGTACTACGGAATATAATGTCATTGAAGACATGCCTAGCAGGGAAGGGACGATTTTTGACTATGTATTCTGTGGATGGTCTACAGACAAAAATGCTACATATAGTTCTCCCGGGATCCTTCGTCCTAAACAGTCGTTTGAACCTACGGATGGCATGAAACTGTACGCCGTTTGGGGCGAAAACAAATGGGGCGAGACTCTGACAGCGGCAGGTGATGGAACAACATATGTCTATGATGGGAATCAGCATATGATTAAAGGTGTCGTTGAAAAACCGGATAAAGATAGAAAGAATGTCAACGGCGACGGTTATGATGAAGGATTTTTCTACCAGGATCTTTGGTATTCACTTAATGTCTGGCGTTATACCGATATCCGCTATATCTACGCAATAGGAACAGATGTTGGCAGTTATTCAACACCTACGAAAGGTCAGATTTACTGTGAGATCTGGGTTCCGTGGCCTTGGGACAATGAGTGGGTATTGGTCGAAGATACTTTCACACAGATCAAACCAGCTACGATGACGATTACCGAAGCTCCGTTAACTGTAACAGTTAAAGATCAGAGAGAAAAGTATACCGGTTCTGATATCACGCCGGAAGGCACCATTGATGGCCTGGTAACTCCTACGAATGGTGAGCAGGAAACAGCGACTGTAACTCCGGAATCCTTTAAAGAAGTTGGTGCTCATCCTGTAACAACTTACACGATCAACTGGGGCACTGCAAAAGAAAAGAATTATGAAGTAACAGAAGAGAATCTTGGAACTCTTACGATTTATTATGTATTGGATTTTGATGCCAACGGCGGTCTGGATGCTCCTGAGTCGATGGAAGTCGAAACTGATACTGTAACGCTTCCGACTACGCAGCCAAGAAAACCGAATGCTACATTCCTGGGCTGGGCTAAAACCGCAAACTCAAAGTCTCCGCAATATCAGCCGGGCCAGACAATCACGCTCACTGATAATACAACATTGTATGCGGTATATCAGGATGACATCTATCCGCCGATTCCTAAGACAGGTATCGAAGGGCCACAGTCTTCCACACTCCGCAACATCAGCCTGTTAGGTGCTGTTGTTCTGGGAAAGAAGAAATAAAGCCATAAAGTAAACCACATTATCAGTAAAGACAGATAAACGCAGTCAGAAATGGCACATTATCTGTCTTTTTTAGTGACTAAAATAAGAACATTGCCGGATAAAAAATACGTCCGTTTCAAGATGTTTCACTTTCATTGGTTACAGATGAAGAAATATAAGGGAACCTCTTATAGTTATAAACCGTTTCTTTCATGCTGCTTGACTTATTTAAGTTCAGTAACAACGTATTTCTCTTCTGTTTTCGGTTCATATAGTTGTTTTACAGTGTGTTTGATTATCTTCATTTTTCATATTGTGTTAATATTGATTTGTGAAAAATAAAAAGGCCGTCATAGTTGTATTAGCTTTTATTTGTGTACTGCTGATACCTGTTTTCTCCCATTATCGAGGTAAATATCTCGACTTTTTGGCTATCGAGGAACAGAAGAGGATCGAAGAAGAAGAAAGAATCGCAAGAGAGAAAGAACTTGCTCGCATTAACAGTCTGCCTGTTTCAAAAAGCGTTTATATCTGTCTTGAAGAGACAAGAGACTATTCGGTAACGTTCCTTTCAGGCGATGAAGTGCTTGAAATCAACGATGAGTCTTTTAAAGCAGTCGCAACCGGCGAATGTATTGTCTATCGTCCTGAAACGGATGAAAAGATAGAGGTTTCTGTTTCAAATCTCTATTCAAAAGCCCATATCGATAATTACAAGACGGATATCTATGAATATGCCTATACGCAGGAAGAAGCTGCTTACCTGGACAAAGCTCTTGAAGCAAGGATCAATGAAGTCGGCTATCAGACCAGAGCGGCGGTTGTCGAAGCAGCCAGATTCCTGTCGATGTGTTTCGACTACAAGATCCCTTATTTCTGTGAAAACGGAAGGATGACCGGAGGGATCTACTGTGATGGAGAAGGAAGATTCTATCATAAAGGCTTGTATCTAAGTGAAGACAAATATTCTCTGATCGACCCGAAAGGGATCATTGAAGGACCTGGCATGTGGGGTTCTATGATGCACATGTCATGCGGTGTTCTACTTCATCCGAACGGACTGGATTGCAGTGGCTTTGTAACGTGGTGTCTGGTGCAGGCCGGATTCGACCCTGGAGATTACGGAGCAGGTAATAATGCGGAAGGGGATGTCTTCTGTGTTCCCGATCTGTCCAATGGCGATGCAGGAGCTGTCTGGCTGAATGAGATCGACCCGGATGAAATCCAATGCGGAGACATCATTGCGTGGGATGGTACGACGGCGATCGTTGTCGGTATCGATGAAGAGAACCTTTATATCGCCCATCAGTATTGGGATAATGGATTGGAGGTCATCACTTCCAAGAAATCCGATTTGAAGGATTTTTTACCCGGAGCGAATGATCACTGGTCAGATAACTGGCAATATGTTTCTTTGATGGATGATTATTATAAAACAAATGGCAACGGTACAGGTAATTACACAAAAATGTGGGATTGATTGACTAAAGGTCTCATTCCTGAGTTAAAATTGCTAGGAAAAGCATTTAATCTTGCAGATTCTGTAAAGAAAGTGTTTTCATCCCAGAACAACAAAAAAGTGCCTTAATCAGGCACTTTTGAATACTCTGGCTGCGGATGAAGGAGACCCTCCGGAACGATATATGTGTTTTGGATTGAAAAATGAGAAAAATCCTTTTATTCGTGAAAGCCTTATTCTACGAGATTATATCGTAGTTTTAGATGTTTTGTTATTATGATGTATTAAGATGAATGATGAGTTAATCTGAGAATTGTAATGCCGATCTTGCAGAAATCTTGCAGATCATTGACGGCATCAACATTGTAAGTAAGAGAAACAACATGCTCATTGACAATATATGATAAAACATATATTATTTGAATGAAAAGGAGTTTTATGTTTAAAGCTGAATATTACCAGAAGGACGATGGAACATATCCGGTGGAAGAGTTTATTCTTTCTCTGGATAATAAGATGAAAGCCAAAGTCTTATGGATAATTTCGCTTCTGGAAGAATATGGGACAAAGCTCAGGCTTCCTTATTCCGAGCATCTGGAAGATGATATCTTTGAACTCAGGATCAAACAGAGTTCCGATATCACCAGAGTCCTGTATTTCTTCTATAAGGATAAAAGGATCATTCTCACAAACGGTTTCGTAAAGAAAAGTCAGAAGACTCCCTCGGGAGAACTGAAACTGGCAAAGGACCGCAGAGAGAACTACCTGAAAAGAGGAGGAAAATGAAATGGCAAGATATGCAAAAGATACATTGAAAGAATTGATGAAGGATCCTGATTTCAAAAAAGAATGGGAATCTCTGGAACCGGAATTCCAGATCATAAAAGCGATGATCGATGCAAGAAATGAAAAGGGCATCACTCAGAAGGAACTCTCTTCCATTACCGGCATCACCCAGGGGGATATCTCCAAACTGGAGAATGGTACAGCCAATCCTTCTATCAGAACATTGCAGAGGATTGCAGAAGGTCTGGGCAAGAATCTTGTTATAGAGTTCAAATAAAGAGCTCGTAAAATCGGCGTTTGTGTGAAAAATATAAAAAAAGAATAAAGATCGACAGTAAAGGAGAAAATATGGACAATAACAGCAGCAAAGAAGAGACTGTACGGCTCGTAAAAGTCGATACTGACAATCTGGACGACCTGATTGGGTTAAAAGTTTTCGATGAGCAGAAAGAATTTGTAGCCAGCAATATGTACAGTCTGGCAGAAGCTTACGCGACTATTGCGGAAGGCGGTTTTGCTCAACCTTTTGGAATATACGTTGGCGAAAACCCCGTTGGATTCTTAATGATCGGGTATATAAGAAAAGACGATGAAGAAGAAGACGAAGAGGAAGATACTCCAGATTACGTTTTTGAAAACTATCTGTTGTGGCGTTTTATGATCGACAAAAAGCAGCAGCGAAAAGGATATGGAAAACAAGCCCTACAACTGGTCATTGACTACATTCGCACCTTCCCCGCCGGAAAAGCTGAGTATTGTTGGCTTTCGTATGAGCCGGAAAACGAAACAGCTAGAAAACTGTACACTTCTTTTGGGTTTGAGGAAAAAGAACTGCCAAAAGGGTGGGATGAAGTTCCCGCTGTTCTGAAACTGTAAAATAGACCGGCAAATCCTAGTTTATCGAGATGGAGTAGATTCTATCAATGATATAAAGCACATCTGCGGATGTGCTTTAGAATATGATAATAAACCAAACTAAACAAAAAGCCCATAAACTGGGCTTAAATCACTATTGGCTGCGGATGAAGGATTCGAACCTTCGAAATGGCGGATTCAGAGTCCGCTGCCTTACCGCTTGGCTAATCCGCAAGGAACATTACTTATTATACACTATTTTTATCAGAATTCAGCACAAGTTCACATAAAAACGCTAAAATATTAATATGGCAAAGCTATTAATTGTCGATGACGAAGCAAAAATCAGAGAAATGATCGCAAAGTACGCATCTCATGAGGGACATGAGGTCGTTCTCGCATGCAACGGAAAAGAGGCTCTGAAACTGTTTCAGAACGATGAATTCGATGTCGTGATCATGGATATCATGATGCCGGAAATGGATGGCTATGAGACATTAAAGAAAATGAAAGAGATCAGAGATGTCCATTGCATCTTTCTGACGGCTTTAGGTGAAGAATATAATCGGGTCTATGGTTTTGATGTTGGCGGAGAAGATTATGTCACCAAACCGTTTTCATTGAAAGAACTCATGATGCGGATCAATGTGATTCTGAAAAGAGATACAAAGGCCTGCGGTAAGATCATAGTCGATGGTCTGATTCTCGATGAAGATGCACATACAGTTACGATCAATGGAGAACGCATTGATCTGGCAAACAAGGAGTACGAACTGCTGCTGTTCCTTTTGAAGAACAGAGGCAATGCCCTGACCAGACAGGCCATCATCTCCAAAGTATGGGGCTATGAATACGATTCTGATGACCGTACTTTGGACACACATATGAAACTCTTAAGAAAAGATCTGAAAGAATATGGATCCTATATTACGACGATACGAGGGGTAGGCTACCGCTTTGAAAAAGAAATATAGCCTGCGTCTGCAGCTGATCTTATACATGGTGCTGTTTATCGTAGCCGTTCTGGGAGTCATTTATCTGTTTCAGACGAACTTTTTGGATTCCTTCTACAAGAAAAACAAGATCACCACATTGATGAATGTCGGACGCAATGTGGCTTCCTATGTCGGGCAGGAGAACATCGATGATATCCTGGATCAGGTCGGCATGTCCAATGAAGTCTGTGTCCGTGTCGTTTCCAATAATGATTCTTTGAGCTACACAGGGGCTTGTACATTGAGAAATCTGGACAATTACACCATCAACATGATCGCTGGAGAGACGATTGAAAACGGCGATGAAAAGATGTTTGATGACTTCAAATATCAGCGGCCCTTCGATTCCAAGCCGGAAGATATCTATATCTTTGCGAAGATGTTGAAGTATGCCGATGAAGATGTCATGGTCCTGGTATCCAGTGCGATCACGCCTTTGAATGTGACGATTTCCACCTTAAAATCTCAATATTTCATCATTGCGCTGATCGTCGTCATCATGTCGGTCATACTGGCATTGCTGCTGTCGCGTTTTCTCTTGAAACCGATCGTTCAGATCAATACAGAATCACAGAATCTATCCAAAGGACATTATGACGGAAACAGGATACGGACCAGTTCCAAGGAATATGATGAACTGAATCATACGCTGATCCATGCCAATGAAGATATTCTCAAAGCTGATAAGGCCAGAAAAGAACTGTTAGGAAATGTTTCACATGATTTGAGAACGCCATTAACAATGATCGTCGGTTATGGTGAAATGATGAAAGACATTCCTGAAGAGAAGAACGATGCCAACATCGATATCATCATTGAGGAAGCGAAACGTTTGTCTGCTTTGGTCGATGACCTGATCGATATCTCGAAGATCGAAGATGATAGTGTCGAACTGAATCAACAGGTAATAAAGCTCAACGATCTGCTGACTTCTGTCTATCATCAGTATCAGAAATACTGTGAAACACAAGGAATCTCCTTTGAGCTGAAACTTGATGATGATATCGAAGTGGAACTGGATGAAAAACGGATCCGTCAGGTTCTTTATAATTTCATCAACAATGCTTTGAACTATAACGATAAAGATGATCAGAAGATCATCCTTGGTACTGAGAAACATGAGGATGCATACAGGGTGTTTGTCTATGACAATGGCTGTGGTATCTCTAAAGAGGATCTTGAAAACATCTGGGATAGATATTATAAAGTCGACAAGGAACACAAACGTCATCTGATCGGTTCCGGAATCGGTTTGTCTTTATCCAGAGAATTGTTGAAAGCACATGGATTGAACTATGGTGCAGAGTCTCAAGAGAACGAATATTCCCGTTTCTATTTCGATGTTAAAGCTGTTGAAGCTGATATATAATGATGTTAAATAGGAACAAGTGTTATGAAAATCATTCTGGAAAATCTGACAAAAAAGTTTATCTCCCGTGATCATAAAAACAGCGTCGTGATTGCGGTCAATGATTTCAATATCGAAATCCCCGATGGCAAGCTTGTTGGTCTTTTAGGTCCATCCGGATGTGGCAAGTCGACGACGCTCAATCTGATCTGCGGCCTGGAAGAACCGACAGAAGGGAAGATCTATTTCGGTGATATCGATGTCACGAATCTTCCTCCGGAGAATCGGGGAGTGGGTATGGTGTTTCAGAATTATGCCTTGTATCCGCACCTGACAGTGCGGCAGAATATCGTGTTTCCTTTGGAGAATCTGAAAGGTCCTGATAAGATGAGCAAGGAGGCGATGGAAGAAAAAGCCATGGAAGTCGCCAGACTTGTACAGATCGAGACGCTGATGGATCGTAAGCCATCGGAAATGTCGGGCGGTCAGCAGCAGCGTGTCGCCATTGCGAGAGCTCTGGTGAAGACACCTGGAGTTCTACTTCTGGATGAACCTCTGAGCAATCTGGATGCCCGTCTTCGTTTGCAGACCAGGGAACAGATCCGCCGTATCCAGAAAGAGACCGGGATCACGACCATTTTTGTCACACACGACCAGGAAGAAGCGATGTCCATTTCCGATCTGATCATCGTCATGAAAGATGGCATCATTCAGCAGGTAGGAAAGCCGCAGGAAGTTTATAATGCTCCGGTCAATCTGTTCGTCGCACGTTTTTTAGGTACGCCTGCGATCAATGTATTCAAAGGTCAGATCAAGGACCATAAAGTCTATATTGGTGAGGATGCGATCATGGATACCAAGGCTTCGGATCAGGAAGTCTATGTAGGCATCCGTCCGGAAGGTTTCGTTCCTTCAGAAAAAGGAGTATTTACATGCCGGTTCGATCGGATCGAAACGACCGGACGCGATACAAGCGTCGTCTGCCATAATGAGAACTGCATCTCCGATGAAGATATCCGGGCGATCGTGGATGATGATCTGTATACACATAAGGACAAGGTCATCCGTTTCAATCTGAAAGTTCATAAAACATATGTCTTTTCAATGGATGAAAAGGTGATCGATGAATAATAAGAATAATCTCAAAGGATGGCTCTATCTGTTGCCTGCAATGGTCTTCGTAGGAGTTTTCATGGTCTATCCTTTGCTGGATGTGCTGGTATATTCATTTGAAGAAAGCTACAATTTTGCTTCACAGACCTACAATGGCATCGGATTATACAACTATTCTTATGTCCTGCATGATCCCTATTTCCTGCAGGCGATCAAGAACACATTCATTCTGGTCATCATCACGGTACCATTATCGACCGGATTCGCACTGCTGATATCGCTTGCTTTAAACTCATTGACGAAACTCAAGGATCTGTTTCAGACCGTCTTCTTTCTGCCTTACGTGACCAATACACTGGCTGTCGGTCTGGTATTCATGATCCTGTTTAAAAAGACAGCCTATTCAGAGGGACTGATCAACCTTTTGCTTAACAGTTTCGGTCTGTCTTCGGTAGATTTCATCGAAGGACCGTACTGGGCCAAGATGTTCGTTCTGTGTTTCTATACGATTTGGGTCGTCTTGCCTTTCAAGATCCTGATCCTGACCAGCGCTCTGGCTTCTGTCAATAAAGACTACTACAATGTCGCCCGTATCGATGGCACCAGCAAGCTTCGTATTTTCACTAAGATCACGTTACCGATGATTTCGCCATCGCTGTTCTATCTGATCATTACCGGTTTCATCGGGGCATTCAAAGCATACTCGGATGTCGTCGCTCTGTTTGGAACGGATCTCAATGCCGCAGGCATGAATACCATTGTCGGTTATGTATACGACATGCTTTATGGCAATTCCGGAGGCTATCCTTCGTTTGCTTCGGCAGCTGCTTTGATTCTGTTCGCGATCGTATTGACGATCACGGTAATCAATTTGTTGGTTTCGAAAGAGAATGTACATTATCAGTAATCATGGATGAGATAAGAAAACTGGAAAGAAAAAGCAGGATAAGAAATACGCTCTGGAAGACCGTGATTTTCGCATTGCTTATCGCATGGGCGATCATCGTACTGTTCCCGTTCTACTGGATGCTGCTGACATCGGTAAAATCATACAGTTCATATAACGCGGAATATATTCCGAAATTCTTTACCCTGTCGCCAACCATCGCCAACTATATCCAGGCATTTACCGCGGTACCGCTGGCGAAATACTTTGCCAATACGCTCATTTTTACGCTGATCACGACAGGATTGATGCTGATCATCATAGTCTTATCGGCATTTGCTTTTTCGCGTCTGGAATTCAAAGGAAAGAATCTGGTGTTTACCCTGTTCCTGTCACTGATGATGATTCCGAACGAGCTGGTCATCATTACCAATTTCGTAACCATCACGAATGCGGGACTGAGAAACAGTTTCCTTGGTCTGATCCTGCCAAGCATCACCAGCATTTTCTATATTTATCTCCTGAAAGAGAACTTCGAACAGATCCCGGATGAATTGTATAAGGCTGCCAAGGTGGATGGAACCAGTGATTTCAAATACTTATGGAAAGTCATGATCCCCATCTGCAAACCGACGATCATCACCGTCGTCATATTGAAAGTCATCGAATGCTGGAACTCCTATGTATGGCCGAGGCTGATCACGGATGATGAGAATTACTTCCTGGTATCGAATGGCATACAGACGATCAGGGAATCCGGTTTCGGCAGAGAGAATATTCCGGCAATGATGGCTGCCGTAGTCGTCATTTCGGTACCGCTCATCTTACTGTTCCTGTTCTTCCATAAGAAGATCATGGAAGGTGTATCAAGAGGAGGAACGAAAGGATGATGAAGAAACTTTTCGTTATTCTAATGGCATGTATCTTATGTCTTTCTCTTTCTTCCTGCCATGGTTCGAAAGAATCGCGCTCTTTCGTGATCCCTGAAACATTCGATGTTTCCAGGCACTATGAAATCACTTTCTGGGCCAAGAATGATACCAATATCAACCAAGTCAACATCTATAAGAAGGCTATCAGCGATTTCATGGAGCTTTATCCGAATATCACGGTGAATATGAAACTCTATACCGATTACTCTCGCATCTATAACGATGTCATCACCAATATCGCAACAGACACTACACCGAATGTCTGCATCACGTATCCGGACCATATCGCAACCTATATGACGGGCAAGGATACGGTCGTCGCTTTGGATGAACTGATGGATGATGAAAATTATGGGTTAGGCGGTTCAGAATTGCGCTATGATGGTCCGAAGAAGGATGAAATCATCAGTGAATTCCTGAATGAATGCATCATCAATGGCTCTTACTATGCTTTGCCTTATATGCGTTCGACAGAGACTCTTTATATCAATAAGACATATGTCGAACAGCTGGGCTATACGATTCCTGATGTACTGACCTGGGATCAGGTATGGGAGATCTGTGATGCAGCAATGAAACAGGATGATGAGGGGAACTATCTGGTCAATGGCCAGAAAGTGCTGATTCCGTTCATCTATAAGTCGACAGACAACATGATGATCACAATGCTGAAACAGCTTCATGCGGATTATTCGGATGATCAGGGGTCGATATCACTGTTCAATAATGAAACGAAGGAAATCCTCAAGGAAATTGCGGTCTATGCTGCAAAAGGGGAATTCTCTACCTTCAAGATTTCCAGCTATCCTGCGAACTTCCTGAATGCCGGTCAATGCATCTTTGCGATCGATTCGACTGCGGGAGCGACCTGGATGGGTTCGAAAGCTCCATTGATCGATATTCCGGAAGAAAGCATTCTGGATTTTGAAACGGTTGTCAGACCGATTCCGCAGTATGATCCGAATGATACTTATATGATCTCCCAGGGACCATCCTTGTGTGTCTTCAACAAAGAAGATCCCGATGAAGTCCTGGCTTCCTGGCTGTTTGCTCAGTATCTTCTGACAAACGAGGTCCAGATCGCATATGCGCAGACGGAAGGTTATGTGCCGGTCACAAAGAAAGCGCAGGATTCCGATATCTATCAGGACTATCTGAACCGTTGCGGAGAGGATAATGTGACCTATTATGATATCAAGATCAAGGCTTCGGAACTCTTGCTGGAGAATACGGAACATACCTTTGTGACCGCTGTTTTCAATGGCTCTGCTTCTTTGCGGGATGCCGCAGGCAACCTGATCGAAAGCGTATGCAAAGCAGTACGTAAGAAAAAAACCGTTGACGATGCCTATGTCGATGATCTGTTCAAAGAAACGACTTCATTGTATCATCTTGACCAGATCAGTCCTGTCGGACGAAACAGGGATCTTGGACCGTTGCCTGCGACTTCCAGACTCCTTTTGGGTACTCTGGGATTGACCTGGTGCATGATCGGGATCTATGTCCTGATGAAACGTCGAAAAGCTTCAAAATGATGTTTCAGCTTATTGATTGTGTTAGAATAATATTGTTCTGAAGGGAACTTTAGAAGGGAGAAGAAATGAAAAAACTATTTACCGTATTACTTAGTCTGCTAATGGTTATGGCTCTGTTCGGTTGCACCAAGAAACAGGAAACTGTCGATCCAGAACCAACTCCAGCTCCATCAGATGCAAAACCGGTTATGACTTATGCCGAATACGCCGCATTACCGGCTGACGGTTCTGCAGAAGTTGTCATCGAAGCATATGTACAAGCTGTCCAGTCTTATTGGGAAGGCGCTACGATGTATCTTCAGGATAAAGATGGCGCATATTTCGTTTATGGCGGCAAGATTTCGGAAGAAGACTATGCAACGCTGGTTGGCTCGACCGAATACGTTGATGGCTGGGAAGGCCTGGCCAATGGTGCGAAAGTCCATGTCGAAGGTACCAAGAGCGAATGGTCCGGAGAAGTCGAAATTACAGATGCTACCGTTACTTTGGTCGAAGGCGGAGACAAGTATCTGGCTCCGGCTGAGGATGTCACAGCTCTGTTAGGAACGGATGCTTTGGCTGATCACATGAACAAGAAAGTCGCATTCAAGGATCTGATCGTTGTTGCGAGCCAGAATGCGAGTGGCGAAGATGTTCCTTTCCTGTACAACTGGGACGGTTCCGGTGAACCTGGCAGCGATCTGTATTTCAACGTTACCGATGGTAAGACGGATATCTATACATTCGTTGTCGAATCTTATCTGTGCTATGACGGTTCCGATGTCTATGAAGCAGTAGAAGCTTTGAATATCGGCGATGTAGTCGATCTGGAAGGTTTCTTATACTGGTATAACGGAGCCAATCCGCATATCACGGGAGTAACTGTCAAATAATCGTTTAAAGGAAGGGGAACCTTCCTTTTTTAAGCAATTGCTTATTTATATTTTAAGAAAAAACCTTATAATATAGATGTAGTCATAAAATAGGAGGAAAATTCATTATGGCAGTAAAAGTTGCAATTAATGGCTTCGGACGTATCGGAAGACTTGCTTTCCGTCAGATGTTTGGAGCTGAAGGCTATGAAGTCGTTGCGATCAACGATTTAACCAGCCCGAAAATGTTGGCAAATCTATTAAAGTATGATTCAGCGCAGGGTGGATACTGTGGCGTCATCGGTGAGAATCTTCACACTGTTTCCAGCAAGGAACCGGAACTGGGAGAAGATGGCAAGACCGTAAAAGTTCCTGGCTCTATCACTGTTGATGGCAAAGAGATCACGATCTATGCAATGCCGAACGCTGCTGATTTACCTTGGGGCGAATTGAATGTTGATGTCGTTCTGGAATGCACAGGTTTCTATACTTCCAAAGCAAAGGCACAGGCTCATATCGATGCCGGCGCGAAGAAAGTCGTCATTTCTGCTCCGGCAGGAAACGATCTGCCGACGATTGTCTACAATGTCAACCATGAAACACTGACTAAAGATGATACTGTCATTTCTGCAGCATCCTGCACGACTAACTGCTTGGCTCCGATGACCAAGGCTCTGAATGATGCATTCCCGATCCAGTCTGGTATCATGACCACTGTCCATGCATACACAGGCGACCAGATGATTCTGGATGGACCTCACAGAAAAGGCGACCTGCAGAGAGCGAGAGCTGGCGCTGCCAACATCGTTCCGAACTCCACCGGTGCTGCAAAAGCGATCGGTCTGGTTATTCCTGAACTCAATGGCAAGTTGATCGGCGCGGCACAGAGAGTTCCGACAATCACTGGTTCAACCACGATCCTGCACGCTGTAGTCAAAGGCGAAAATGTCACGGTTGAAGCAATCAACGAAGCAATGAAGGCTCAGGCAAATGAATCCTTCGGTTACACGACAGAAAAACTGGTTTCTTCCGATATCATCGGCATGAGATATGGTTCACTGTTCGATGCCAACCAGACAATGGTATCCGATATGGGCGATGGCACATATCTGGTACAGGTCGTATCCTGGTACGACAACGAGAACTCTTACACATCACAGATGGTAAGAACGATCAAGTACTTCGCTGAACTGGGCTAAAGAGTAAAAAGCTTATTAAGTAATGAAATGGACGGATCATATCTGTCCGTTTTCTTTTATAATGAAAATACAGGTGAATGGCATGGATCAGAAAGAATACTGGAACAGTGTATCGGAAACAAAGACGTTTACGCTCCCTTTTGACAGCGAAAGCTTCTCGAAGTATGTAAAGAAGGATGCTGTTATCGTCGATGTCGGCTGTGGTTATGGCAGGGTCTTAAGGATCCTTTCGGATGAAGGATATGGGGATCTGGCAGGCTATGACTTTTCACCGTCGATGATCGAACGGGCCAGAAGGGAATGTCCGCAGATCCGTTTTGAGACGATGGAGGAAGGAAAGATCCCTCTGGAAGACGGAAGTACTGATGCGGTGATCTTATTCGCAGTGCTGACCTGTATCGTTTCGGATGAGGAACAGGAAGATCTGATCAGAGAGATCTGCAGGATCCTGGGACCGGGAGGCATCCTCTATGTGAATGACTATCTGCTCAATCCCGATGAGAGAAATCAGGAACGCTACCGGAAATATGAAGAGGAATTCGGCGTTTTTGGAGCTTTCAGACTGCCGGAAGGGGCGACCTGCCGACATCACAGTGAGGAACATGTCCGTAAACTGCTGAAGGATTTTGAAACAAAGGAATATGATCATATCGTCTATACGACGATGAACGGACATCTATCTCCGGGGTTCACTTATATCGGAAAGAAAAAATAAAAAGAAGGCAGGGTCTTCATCTTCGAACCCCCTGCTTTTATATCAGACTGTAAGAATTCCCGGATCATTGAAAAATGCTACAATAATAGCAGGAGTTTTTATGCTGAGAAGAAGAAAGAAAAGAAATATCAGCCATTTCCGGCGCAAAAAAGTCGATACTTCCAAATATCTGAAAGACTACTACGTCGATAATCAACTGGCTTATATCTCCTGCAATGTTGAAAGCTATGATGATATCATAGATCATTATTCCGTTCCTGATTATGAGGATCTGAATCCTGATTTCGTGGCTTTCATCGAAGAAAATGCTGAACATATTCCGTTGGAATATCCGATCGTACTGGAAATAACGGGACATGTCTTTAATATGACACAGAAACAGATCATCATAGAAACGATCAACGACTATTACAACATGAAATTGGGTGATACCCAGCTGGATATGAACGACAACAACAAGCGCTGCCTGCTTCTTGTTGTTTTATCCGTGATCGCCTGGACACTTTATTTTGCTTTAGATGTAGATCATCACTATATCTTTATGATCGATTTCTTATCCTGGTATTTCATCTGGTTCCTGGCGGAAACGATCCTATTCGATCGACAGGTGATCAAGGACAAGAAAAACTCTTACGGACAGCTTTCCAGCATGAAGGTTCTTTTCCGAAAGAAATTCGTTGATGACGAAGTGCCTCTTACCGTCGAACAGCAGATCATTGACGAGATCCTTGAAGACAATGTCACAGACAGGCCATAGAGAGGTGAAACATGTTCCGGTTAAAAAAGAATAAAAAGAAACATGCCGTCGATTTCTTTAAGAACAAGACTGTCGATTACAAGAGATACATCAGGGATTATTATGTCGAAAATGATTTCGCTTATATCTCCTGTCATGTAAACAGTATGGAAGAGATCCTGGACCGTTATTCAGTCCCGAATTATGAAGATATGAATCTTCGTTTCATTTCGTTTATCGAAGATAATGCGGAACACATTCCCAGTGAATATCCGATCGTATTAAAGATCACAGGCCAGGCTTTCAGTGATGAGGAACAGGAAACGATCATTGAATCGGTACAGGACTACTACAATATGAAGCTTGGTGTCGTACAGGAGGATCTTGCGGATAATTTCAGGCTGTCGATGATGCTGCTGATCGGCGGGATCATCTGTCTGGGAATTTATCTGTATTTCCGTGATCTGATTACCAGCAATGTCATCCTGATCATTCCGACATGGTTCATGTTTGAGGAATTTATCAATGTATTCTGGCTGAACCGGGGAGAGATCCTGGAGGAACAGATGAACTATGCCCAGCTTTCGAGCATGAAGATCATTTTCCAGGAACATTTCGTGGATGACTATATCAGTGAAGAATCGGAAGAAGAAATCATTAAAGAGATTTTTGATGAATAGGAGCAACATTATGAAAAAGATTTATCTGGCAGGAGGATGCTTCTGGGGCGTGGAGCACTATCTGTCACTGATCGAAGGGATCAGGGAGACGACCGTAGGCTATGCGAACAGCGATATTCCTTCTCCCGCGTATGAAGACTTGAAGGCACACCGTTCCAGCGCGTCAGAGACCGTAGAAGCCGTCTATGATGAAACGGTGATTGCACTCAAGGAAATACTGGAGATGTTCTTCAGGATCATCGATCCGACTGTCCTGGACCAGCAGGGGCATGACATAGGGCATCAGTACCGTACCGGCATCTATTATGACGATGAACAGGATCTTCCAGTCATTCAGGAGGCCATGGAAGAACTCTCTTCCCATTATGATAAACCGGTCGTCACGGAAGTCCTGAAGCTTGAATCATTTACGAAAGCCGAAGACTACCACCAGGACTATCTCATCAAGAATCCGGATGGCTATTGCCATGTGGACCTGAAGATGTTCGAAATTGCCAGAAACTATCATCCCCATGGCTGATGTTTCCTTAAGATAAGACTTATATTACAATAGAAACGTAAAGAGAGGTTATAGTCATGTTGAGTTGTACAGAAATCAAACCGGGATCCTGTTTTACCTGGGAGAACGAATTATATCAGTGCATCGATATCCAGCTGAATAAGACCGCGATGGCCAAGATGAAGGTAAAGGTCAAAGTCAAAGTGCCTCGGACCGGCGTTGTCAAGGAACTGTCATTCATCGGTTCCGATCAGGTCGGAGAAGCGCATATCGACAAACGTCCGATGCAGTATCTCTATGATTCCGGAGACGCGGCAGTCTTTATGGATTCCGAGACTTATGAACAGCTGGAAATTCCAAAGGACAGGCTCGAATGGGAAATGAGTTTCCTTGTCCCGAATCTGGATGTGAATATCTCATTTTATGAGGGAGAGATCCTGGGAGTCATCCTGCCGGATAAGGTGGAACTGGAACTGGTGGAATGCGAACAGGCAGTCAAAGGAAACACCGCGACTTCCGCATTGAAGAATGCTGTCACGGAGACCGGACTGCAGATCAAGGTTCCATTGTTTATCGAACAGGGAGAACATGTCATCGTTTCGACGATCGATGGAAAATACTCTGGCAGAGCATAAATCATGCAAGGATCGCAAGATCCTTTTTATAATATTTTATTATTGAAAATATAAGGCTTATCTGTTATGATATTCATGTTGTAGTCCCTTCTTTCGGGGGTTATAACCGCTCAGAAGAGGTTTTAAGTATCGAATGATCACCTTCATGGCGAGTCCGTACAAAAAAGGAGGTTAATACGATGTATGCGATTATTGAAACCGGCGGCAAACAGCTGAAAGTCGAAGAAGGCCAGTCCATCTATGTCGAAAAACTCGATGTGGAAGCAGGCGACAAGTACACGTTCGATAAGGTTGTTGCAGTCGAAAACAACGGCCTGACTGTAGGTACACCTTACGTCGATGGCGCCAAAGTCATCTGCAAAGTCGATAAGCAAGACAAAGCCAAGAAGATCATCATCTTCAAGTATAAGCAGAAAAAAGGCTCTACCAGACGTAAACAGGGTCATCGTCAGCCATACACCAAACTGACTGTCGAAAAGATCGCTTAATGATTAAAGTCAGTTATCAGTCGGATGAGAATAAATATTCTTATCTGAAAGTAACAGGTCATGCGGAATTTGCGAATGAGGGGCAGGATCTCATCTGTGCAGCAGTATCTTCCATCTTCTATGGACTGATGAATGCATTGGACGAGATGCCAAAGGATGCAGAGGTGCATGACAATCCCGATGATATCGAAATAAGGATCCTCAGCGATGATCAGACGGTTCAGAACTACATCGATCTGGTTCTGATCCAGCTGAAAACGATTGAATACTCTTATGGAGATTTCATCACAATCAAAGAAAGGAAGTAAAAAAGATGAAGTATATACTTAATATCCAGAGATTTGCTTCGAAAAAGGGTGTTGGTTCGACCAAGAACGGTCGTGATTCCGAATCGAAACGTTTAGGAGCCAAGCTGGCTGACGGACAGTTCGCTACAGCCGGTTCGATCATTTATCGTCAGAGAGGCACAAAGGTTCATCCTGGTGCGAATGTCGGTAAGGGTGGAGATGATACATTGTTCTGTCTGATCGATGG
>JAFRVK010000009.1 GCA_017441765.1 Erysipelotrichaceae bacterium | reverse complement strand
ATGCCTTTTTTGATTCCCCATTTTTTTGTTGGCAGCAAATTGATAACAAATCGAAAAAAACAAACACCGGACCCTGTCGTTTTTCAGAAGCCAAAAGCATCAAAAAAGCCCATAAATAGGGCATTTTTAAACGATTGGTCCTCCGAGTCGGAGTCGAACCGACATGGGTTGCCCCACACGAGTTTGAGTCGTGCGCGTCTACCTATTCCGCCATCAGAGGATTGCTTTTATATTATAGCACAAGGAAATAACTTTGATAAAATAATATTAATGAAACTTGAAGAGCTCAAATTAACGCCAAAAAGGAAGGAAATCTGTGAACGTCTGGAACTGCATGACAGCAGCGATATCCTTTCGTATTATCCCTATAAATATGAAGAATTTGTGCTTGTACACTATGATGATTTCCGTATTGGAGCACAGGTCTGTTTTTCCGGAGAACTGGTAAGCTATCCGAGTACCTTCCGCAAAGGCAGGCTGGCAACGACCCGTTTCAAAGTTCTGTATGAAGAAGAAATACTGGCTATCACGATCTTCAACCGTCCCTGGATCCGGAATCTGGAAGCGAATCAGACGATCACCATCATTGGCAGATACGATGGCGCGAATAAGGTCACCGCATCCAACTACTATACCAATGATGTTTTAGGTGAGATCATTCCTTCCTATCCAAGCAAAGAAGGCATCTCACAGAACGAGATCAAGAAACTGATTGCTTATACCATGTCAAAATGTGAAGATGAGCTGGAAGATGAACTTCCAGAGGATCTAAAAATAAACCATGGTCTGATTGATTATAGAACCGCAATAGAAAACATTCATAAACCGAGGAATAAGGAACTTTTGACGAAAGCGATGAGCCGTCTGAAATATGAAGAATTTCTGAGATTCTATCTTGCCTTAAGCATTCTGAAGGGGAATACCACCGATAAGATCAAGGAAGCCAAGCAGTTCAGCGATCAGGATATACAGGTGTTTATTGATTCTCTGGGGTTTTCTCTTACTGAAGACCAGCAGACTGCTGTGGAAGATATCCTGAAAGACCTCCGTTCAGAAAAGATCATGTACCGTCTGGTCCAGGGAGAAGTCGGGTCAGGGAAGACCGCTGTCTCGATGATCGGCTTGTATGCCAACTGCCTGGCGGGCTATCAGGGGGCTTTAATGGCTCCTACAGAGATTTTAGCGAAGCAGCACTATGAATCACTCAAGAAACAGTTTGAACCGTTTGGTGTGAATGTAGGCCTGTTATACAGCGCGGTAGAGAATGATAAAGACATCAAGAAAGCACTACAGAGCGGAGAGATCAATGTGATCGTTGGAACACACGCTTTGTTTTCGGAAGATGTGGAATATAAGAATTTAGGTCTGGTCATCGCGGATGAGCAGCATCGTTTCGGAGTACGGCAGAGACAGACGTTGAAAAGCAAGGGACACAATGCCGATTTCATCATGATGTCGGCGACACCGATTCCCAGGACACTGGCTTCTTCCATTTATGGCGATATGGATGTTTCGACCATCGCCACCATGCCTGTAGGCCGTAAAGGCTGCAAGACCTATCTGATCCGGCAGAACAGCATCGTTTCGATCCTCGATCAGATCAAAGCGAAACTGGAAGAAGGACGGCAGATCTATATCATTGCAGCCGCGATCAGCAGGAATGAGAGCTACAAAGCCAAGGATGTCGAAGGACTCTATGAATCATTGAAAGACGTATTGAAGCCATACCGTACGGAACTGCTGCACGGACGTCTGTCCAATGAACAGAAAGATGCGATCATGCATGATTTCGAAAATAACCGCATTCAGGTGCTGATTTCAACGACTGTTGTCGAAGTCGGAGTCAACGTGAAGAATGCGACGATGATGATCATCTATGATGCGGATAAATTCGGGCTTTCCCAGCTGCATCAGTTACGCGGAAGGGTGCAGCGTTCCGCTTATGAAGGAACTTGTTTCCTTTTGACAGATGCGGAAGATGAAGAGATCCTCAAGCGTTTAAGCATCCTCTGTAAAACCAATGATGGCTTTGAAATCGCTTATGAAGACCTCAGGATGAGAGGCCCGGGAGATATCCTCGGTACCAGGCAGAGCGGCCTTCCTGCCTTTATTCTGGGCAATCTTCTGGAGGATACCCGATTCATCGATGCGGCACGGAAAGATGCCCACAGGATCGCGGAAAACAGCGAGAGAGAAGAATATAGGAACTATTACAGCGACATCATGAAACTGACTGCGAAAAACTATCTGGGCTAGGTTATAATGATGATATGAATGTCTACGATTTTCTGGATGAATATGAGATTCCATACAATGATAAAGAACTGATCGATCAGGCTTTTGTGCATTCTTCTTATGTGAATGAACACAAGGATGTGATCGGGAACAATGAACGTCTGGAATTCATGGGAGATGCTGTTTTGCAGGTTTATTCTGCCGATCGTTTGTATCATATCGAACCGGAACTTCCAGAAGGGCTGATGTCCACCAGAAGATCCAATCTGGTCTCGGAGAAAGCGCTGGCGCAGATCGTCCGAGAGAATGGTCTGAATGAATTCCTGCTTCTTGGTGCGGGAGAAGAAAAAACCGGAGGAAGGGACAGGGATTCCATCATCGCCGATATGTTTGAGGCATTCATTGGCGCGATCTATCTGGATCAGGGCATGGATGTGGCATTCCGCTTACTGGATGATCTGATGCGGAAACATATCGAAGAAATCGATGAGAAGACATTTGATTATAAGACGAAACTTCAGGAGTTTGTTCAGGCAGATTCCAGAAAATCGATCGTCTATGAGACCGTTTCCGTGGAAGGTCCGAACAATAATCCGCGTTTTGAGGTTGTAGTAAAGATTGATGGTCTGACTTACGGCAAGGGTGTCGCTTCCAGCAAGAAGCAGGCCCAGAAGAATGCAGCGAAGGATGCGCTGGAAAAACTGGCATGAATTTTGATATCCGTTATTTTATCGATGAATTCAGATATACCGACGATAAGGCGGCTTTTTTAGCTGATTTCAGGATCGTCGATGTCTTGTATCGCAGAAGCCTGGATTTCGCTTACATCAAGGCAGAAAACGCTAAGGTGCTGCCTTATGGGATCTATATGGATCTGATCAGTTATTTTCATAAGCATGGCTTGAATAACCTGAAACTGTATATCAAAGCAAAGGACCAGGATCTGCCAATCAAGGAAATCAACCTCTATCTGGAAAGCTATGCGCACGACCATGACACTTTCAGGACATGCGTTCCACTATTAGGGGAAGATGGCTTTATCCTTTCTTATACAGACAAAGAGGAATACGATCGCGATCAGGATGATCTCGATGAACTGAAACTCTATTTCTATGATCTGGGATATCGCAGACAGATCAGCATGCAGTATAAGGAGATCGATCGTAATCCGATCATCGAAGAGAAAGCCGCCATAGTAAAGCCGCAGCCCAAAGTCGAAGAAAAAACGACACCTCAGCAGAATAATTACTATCATAACCGCAAGAAGGAATATACCGAAACGACGCTTGAGCATCTTGAAGATGGCATGACGAATATGAAATGCCGCGGTAAGATCTTTAAGGTCGATGAACGAAAGACCAGGACCGGCATCACGATACAGACCTTGTATGTGAAGGATGAAACAGATGCGATCGTCGTCAAGGTCGTCGAGAACAAGCGTTTTACTGCTGAGATCCTGAAAAAGAACAAAGAAGGCCAGTGTGCGTATTTTTATGGGAACTATCATTTCGATCCGTATGCCAGGGATCTTCTGTTCGAACCGGATCAGATCGAATTTATCGATGATTTCGATGTTCTGATCGATGATGCGGATGAGAAGAGAGTGGAACTTCATGCGCATACGAAGCTGTCGGAAATGGATGGCGTATCTTCGCCGAAAGAGCTGGTCAATGGCGCTTTTGCGATGGGACATCGGGCTGTAGCCATCACGGATCATCTCTGCCTGCAGGGCTTCCATGAAGCGTATGGCGCTTATAAAGACATCAGGAAGAAGAATCCGGATGCGGATTTTAAAGTGCTCTATGGCTGCGAAATGAATATGGTTTCGCCTTATCTGAATATCGTCTATAACGTCAATGATGACAATCTGAAGGATGTGGAATACATCGTCTTCGACTTGGAGACGACAGGTTTGTCGACCAGATATGACTACATCATCGAATTCGGCGCGGTCCTGATGCGCAGGGGCACGGTCGTCGAACAGAAAGACTTCTTTGTGAAGCCGCCGATCGCCATGTCGGAAGCCACCAAGAAGATGACTCATATCAGCGAGAGCGATCTGCAGGGTGCACGCACGTTCGCGGAATGCAAAGACGAGATCCTTGATTTCATCAAAGGAAGAGTCCTGGTCGCTCATAATGCGTCATTTGACTTCGGTTTCCTGAACAGCGAACTGGAGAGGATTGGCGAAAAACCTTTAAGCAATCCGGTCATCGATACATTGGATCTTTCCAGATCATTGCTGAAAAACCGCCGTTATCATTCTTTGGGCAGCTTATGTAGAGCTTATAATATCCCTTACGATGAGAATATCGCTCATAGAGCCAACTATGATGCAGATGTGCTGGCACAGTCATTCAACCTCATGTTGAAGGATGTAGGAGAGAAAGGAGTCGGCACATTAAGACAGCTGGCTGCTTTTCAGGGAGATGATGCTTTCGTCCGCAATCGTGCTTTCCATACGACGGTCCTGTGCCGGGACCAGAAGGGTCTGAAGGATCTTTTCAAGCTGATTTCCATATCAAATACCGATACTTTGGCTATTTTTGGCAAAGCAAATACAAAAGATGAGAACTCCGAATTTATCGCGGAACCGCGCATTTTTAAGGAAACGCTGGAAAAATATCGTGAACATCTCCTGATCGGTTCCGCCTGTCTGAATGGCGAGATCTTTGAGATCGCTTCGACCAGGTCGAAAGAAGAACTCGCAAAAGCGATCTCTTTCTATGACTATATCGAAGTGCAGCCTCTGGAGAACTACCGTTTCCTCTATGAATTAAGGGAACAGTTTACGAAAGAACGGCTGATGCAGTATCTGAGAGATATCATCGAGGAAGCACAGAGACAGAACAAGATCGTGGTAGCGACCGGGGATGTCCATTATGTGCGTAAGGACGAAAAGATCATCCGTGATGTCTACATCAATGCGATCCCGATCCATGGCGGTCATCATCCGCTGTATATTTTCGATAAAGAAAAGAGAAAAAACATTCCTACTCCGGATCAGCGTCTTCTGAATACGAAAGAGATGCTGGAAGCGTTCGCATGGCTGAACGATGAGAAACTGATCAGGGAATTGGTTATAACCAATACGAACAGAGTAGCAGATCTCTGTGAGAATGTGAAACCTTTCTCCGATGATTTGAGTCCGCCAAAGATCAATGATGCGATCGCTGTCGCCAGAAGATGCAACATCGATGAAGAACCGTTCTGCGGAAGGAATGAAGTCATCAATGCCGATGAATATCTGAGAGAGTACGTCTACTACAATGCTCATCAGATCTATGGCGATCAGCTCGATGAAACGATCGAAAAGCGTCTGGAAACGGAACTGAACAATATCATCAGCCATGGCTATGGTGTCATTTATTTCGTATGCCATCTGCTGATCCAGCGATCCAATGATGACGGCTATCTGGTCGGTTCGCGTGGTTCCGTCGGTTCTTCTCTGGTTGCGACAATGTCCAATATCACGGAAGTCAACCCACTGGCTCCGCATTATATCTGTCCGCATTGCCATAAGCTGATCTGGATGAAAGATGTGGCCTCCGGCTATGACCTACCGGATAAGGTCTGTCCGGATTGCGGAAGTCTGATGAACGGGGATGGACAGAATATTCCGTTTGAGACATTCTTAGGCTTCGACGGTGACAAGATCCCGGATATCGACCTGAATTTCTCCGGAGACTATCAGCCAAAAGCCCATCTGTTCACCAGAGAGATCTTCGGTCCGGAGAATGTGTTCAGAGCCGGAACGATCTCGACGGTCGCAGAGAAAACCGCTTTCGGTTATGTGACCGGTTACTGTGAAGAAAAAGAGATCACGACGATGTCGAGAGCGCAGAGACAGCGTCTGGCTTCGGGATGCGAAGGCGTTAAGCGGACGACCGGTCAGCACGCAGGAGGTATCGTCGTTCTGCCGGATGATATGGAAATCGAAGATGTCACGCCGATCCAGTACCCCGCCAATGATCCGGATGCGGCATGGCGTTCGACCCATTTCGAATATCATGATTTTTCGGATAATCTTCTGAAGTTCGACTTGTTGGGACACGTCGATCCGACGGCGATGCGTCTGTTTGAGAATATCTCAGGCATCGATGTCAAAACGATTCCGATGAATGATGAGAAAGTCCTTTCTCTGTTTTATTCACCGAAAGCCCTGAATATCATCAATCCGAACTACCATGAAGAAACCGGTGCGGCAGGATTACCGGAATTCGGTACCTTGAATACCAGGGGTACGATCGAAGAAACGCGTCCGCATCTGTTTTCGGAACTGGTACAGATCTCAGGTCTGTCCCATGGCACGGATGTCTGGCGCGGAAATGCCCAGGAACTGATCAAAAACGGGATACGGCTATCGGATGTGATCGGATGCCGTGATGATATCATGACGACTTTGCTGGGCTATGAGCTGGAGCCTTTGGATGCGTTCAATATCATGGAACATGTCCGTAAGGGCAAGAGCCTTACCGAAAGCGAAGAAACGCTTCTGCTGAACCACAATGTGCCGAAATGGTACATCGAGTCATGCAAGAAGATCAAATACATGTTCCCGAAAGCCCATGCGGTCGCATATTGCATCATGGCGGTACGTGTGGCCTGGTTCAAGGTCCATCATCCGGAATACTATTATGTTTCGTTCTTTACCTTAAGATGCGATGCCTATGAGATCGAAACGATGATCAAGGATGCCGACCTGATTTATGCGAGAATGCAGGAACTGCTGACCAAGATGAACAATAAAGAAGCGTCCAAGAAAGAAAGAGACATCTTTGATACCCTGGAAGTCTGTTACGAGATGGTTTCCAGAGGATACAGGATGACCAATATCGATCTGAATCGTTCTTTGGCGACGGAATTCCTGGTAGATCCGGAGGATCATCACAAGATCATTCCGCCATTCAAGATCCTGGATGGCTTAGGAGATAACGTTGCGGAATCGATCGTCAGCGCCAGAGAGAAACAGGAATTCCTGTCAAAGGAAGATCTTCAGGATCGGACGTTGCTGTCACAGACGCTGATCAAGAAGCTGGATGCTTTAGGCGTTCTGAATCATCTGGATGACACGAATCAGATGAGATTATTTGATTTCTAGGAGGAAAGAAAATGCTGATTGACAAACTGTTGGATTATATCCGTTACGATACGATGAGTACGGAAAACTCGGAGACCTTTCCAAGCACAGAAGGGCAGCTGATCCTGGCGAAACACCTGCTGGATCAGCTGAATGAACTGGGTTTGGAAGAGACTGTGATGGATGAATATGGCTATGTCTATGGCTACCATCCGGGTGATCCGGAGTATCTGACAATCGGCTTCAATGCGCATATGGATACTTCGGAACAGGCGTCAGGGCATGATGTCAGGCCCCGTATCATTGAATCCTATGATGGCAAGGATATCCGTTTGAATGATACGGTCATTACGGAAGTGGAGCGTTTTCCGAATCTTCTGGATTATATAGGGAAAACACTGGTCGTGACCGATGGGAATACTTTGCTGGGAGCGGATGATAAGGCAGGGGTCGCCTGCATCATGGAAGTGCTGGAAACACTGATAAAGCATCCCGAAATCAAGCACGGTCCGATCCGGGTCTGCTTCTCTCCGGATGAAGAGATCGGAAAGGGCACCTTGCATTTCGACTATGACCGTTTCAAAGTCGATTTTGCTTATACCCTGGATGGTGATAAGCCGAATCGCATCGAATATGAAAACTTCAATGCCGCCAGCGCCAGAGTCAGGGTGAGAGGCATTTCCGTCCATCCAGGCAGTGCCAAGGATGCGATGGTCAATGCATCGACCGTAGCGATGGAATTCCACTCAATGCTGGATCCGGAAGCAATTCCGGAGAAGACGGAAGGCTACGAAGGTTTCAATCATCTTGTCGGAATGTCCGGAGATGTCGAGAAAGCGCAGCTGAACTATATCATCCGTAATCATAATTATGAACTTCTGCAGAAACAGAAACATGATTTTGAAGTCATACGTGATGAATTGAACAAGAAATATGGCTATGAGGTCATCGATCTGACACTGCAGGACAGTTACCGCAATATGCGGGAATGTTTCATCGGACACGAAGAACCGATCGATCTGGCCAGAAAAGCGATGGAACAGGTCGGTCTTGAATTTGAGACGGTCGCGATACGTGGCGGCACGGATGGTGCCAGCCTGACCTGGAATGGCGTCTTATGTCCGAATATCGGCACAGGCGGTCAGAATTTCCATGGCGTTCATGAATTCTGGTGCAAGCAGGATGGCGAGAAAGTCGTCGAACTGGTGCTGGCGATACTAGGTCTGGCGAAAAAATAAAAATGCTGATCCTGTTTATCATACTGATCATTTCTTATCTGTTAGGCAATATCAAGATCAAGGGGGTCTCGTTCGGTCCTTCCATGATCATGCTGGTATCGCTGATTTTCGGTCATTTCGGATACCGGATCAGCGATCAGATCAAGAGCCTGGGATTGCTGCTGTTTGTCTGTCCTTTGGGAATCACGGCCGGTCCCGCGTTTCTGCATAACTTTAAACGGAATGCCCGTATCTATATCATTAATGGCTTTGTCATCGTTTTCAGTGCGGCGTTGCTGACATTGCTCCTGATCAAGAAAACAGGATTGGATCCCGCTTTGGCTTTGGGTCTGTTTACAGGTTCTTTGACCAGCACACCGGGATTGGCGGCTGCTTCGGAAGTATCGCAGAGTCCGCTGACCGTCGCAGGCTACGGAATCAGCTATCCGTTCGGAGTGATCGGGGTGACTTTATTCTGTCAGCTGTTCGCAAGAAAGGACAGATCTGTTTCCGAAATACGAAAAACAGAAAACGCAAAGAATGATCAGAAGTACTATCTGATCGACCGTTCAGGAATACTGAATTTCTCGATTACGATCGTTTTTGGCATTCTGATCGGCATGATCCGGATCCCTTTGCCGCATGGATTGTCTTTTTCTTTCGGGAATGCGGGCGGTACTCTGATCGCAGGTCTGATCATGGGTTCGGTCCGTCATATCGGCGGTCTCTCGTTAGCGATCGATGATCATGTCCTTGGCGTCATCAAAGACCTGGGTCTGTCTTTCTTTCTGCTTGGCTCGGGACTGGAAGCGGGCAGCGAGATCGTTTCCATCCTTCAGCAGCATGGCATTATCCTGCTGTTTTATGGCGCTCTAATCACGTTACTGCCGATGCTTGTTAGTTACTTCATTACGATGAAACTAAGCAGATTGGGCCTTTTAGAGGCCTTAGGATCGATCAGCGGTGGCATGACCAGCACACCAGCCTTGGCTGCATTGTCCCAGCATGATTCCGGAAACCGGGCCGTTTCTGCCTATATCGCAACCTATCCGATCGCACTGATCAGTGTCGTTATCCTGACACAGATCATCTATCTGCTGAGCATATGAGATTGCTTTTCATTGAATAGATACATACTGCGTATTATAATGAATACAATGAAAACGATGTTGCTTGTTACTTTTACACGGTAGCAACGGATCCTCTTAAAAGAGCAGGCGTTTTATCAGCCTTCTTTTTTATTTTAGGGATCACATCCTTTCAACAAAGGAGAAGAAGGAGGAGAGTTATGAAAAAGATTTTCACTTTGTTTATGATCGTCATGATGCTTTTCGGCATCGCTGCCTGCTCCAAGGAAACAGCGCCGGAAGAAAGCGATGATCTTCTGACGGAACTGACCGAGCCTGTCACGATCACGGTATGGAATACTTATACCTATCATCAGCAGGAAGCGTTCCAGGAAATGGTTGATTCATTCAACGCGAGCCAGGATAAAGTCACGGTCGTCTATGAACCGCAGGCTTACCAGGATTACGACAGCAACCTTTTGCTGGCTGTCCGTAATGGCACAGGTCCGAACATCACCAACCGTTATCCGAGTTCCGCTGCTGCTTATATCGAAGAAGATCTGCTGGTCAATCTGACCCCTTACATCAGCAACGAAACCGTTGGCATTCCGGATTTCAAGGAGAATCTGGTCGGTAAGGTCTATGAAGAAATCACTCAGTGGGGCGAGGATTCTGTCTATGTATTCCCGATCATCATCACTTCAGAAGTTCTGTATTACAACAAGGACATCTTCGATGAACTGGGGCTTTCTGTACCGAAGACCTGGGAAGAACTGGCAGAAGTATCCAAGACCATCTATGAAGCAAAGGGCATCCCTGGATGGGGTTCCGACTCTGAAACAGACACCATGATCGACCGTGTAATTCAGCTGGGAAGTTCATTCATCAATGCTGAAGATCATACCGTCGCTGTTGATGAGGGCAAATTCAGAGAAGCGCTTGAGTGGTATTTGACCGGCTTAAAAGAAGGCTACTTCCGTCTGGCCGGAGCTGATTACTATCATTCAGGACCGTTCACGCAGGGCAATGTCGCAAGCTATATCGGTTCCAGCGCAGGTTCAGGATATGTATTGCCATATGCAGACTTTGAAGTCGGTGTCGCTCTGATTCCGCAGTCCGGTTCCGTCAAGTTCGCTCCGGCATGGGGCGGTGGCCTGGTCGCATTCGACAAGACACCGGAAGAGAATCTGGCAAGCTATCTGTTCCTCAAATACTGCTTAAGCGATGAAGTGTTGGCAAAATGGGCAATCGAATTCGGTGCTGCGCCATGCACGAAGAGCTCGATTGCGACTGCTACGTTCCAGGAACAGATCAAGAACGATATCGTTACCGCTGCTCTGGTTGAAACGACGGAATGCATCAACTGGGTTCCGTCTGTCGCAGGTGCTGATGGCGTCAGAGATGCGTTTGGCAAGGCTGTCGACGCAAGTTTTGCAGATGATGCCGGCAAGGACATCGCGACTCTGGTCGATGAAGCAACTGCTACTTTCTTTGCGGAAGCAAAAGCTGCTCTTGAGCAGTAATCAGATTTATGATGAAAGGGAAATCGTTTTACTGCGGTTTCCCTTTTCTTTTCAGAAATAAACACCCAAACAGGAGATCGTTATGAGTAAACTGCTGGTTTTCATGATCGATGCGCTTTGTTCCAGTGATCTGGACTACATGCGCACTCTGCCAAATTTCAATTCCATCATCGAACGCGGTTCCTATGTGAAGCATCTTTTGCCTGTCCATCCGGCTTTGACGTACTGCTGCCATACATCGATCGTGACATCCTGCTACGTGGATCGTCACGGCATCCATAACAACGAGAACTATCAGAGAGGATGCAGGAAGGGCGATGTCTGGTTCGGCATGAAAAAGGACGTCAAAGTCCCGACTTTGCTGGATTATGCCCGCGAGGCAGGAATGACGACAGCTTCGATTGCCTGGCCGGTTTCTGCGGGAGCGGATTATACCTACAACTGGCCGATGATCGTTCCTTATCATTACAACGGCGATCATCCGGAAGAATATCTCCAGAATGGAAATGCGACACAGAACCTTTTGGATGCTTATTTCTGGAAATACGGAAGATACCAGAAAGGACCGGATTCCTCTCTGGATCTGATGACGATGTCGGTGGTTCCGGATCTTATAAGAGACTTCGGACAGCCCGATGTGATGCTGGTAAAGATGTGCGATCTCGATACCGTGCGGCATATTTACGGTGTCTATGATCCGCATACGCAGATACAGCTGAAGAAACACGATGAGGAATTCGCTGTGGTTCTTGAGAGTATCAGAAGATATGGTGATTTTGATGATACAAACTTCGTGATCATCGGTGACCATGGTCAGACGGATATCACGGATGCGTTGAATATGAACAGACTGCTGGAACGGGATGGGTTCCTGAAAACGGATGGTGAAGGTCATCTGATCGACTGCAAGTGCTTTGCCCACACAGGAGCGCTGACTTGTTTCATCGAACTGAAGGATCCAAATGACAAGGAGACTGAAGCGGAAGTCAGGACTTATCTGGAATCTTTGAAAGAGGACCCGAAGATCAGACTGGCCTATGTCCTGGATAAGCAGGAAATGAAAGAACGTTACCATCTGGAAGGGCCATATGATTTTGTGATCGAGAGCGTGAATCCGATCAGTTTCAACGATGATCTCAGAGCCAAAGAGATCTGGGCATCGGTCGAACCGGGAAGCCATGTCTTAGGCAAAGCGACTCACGGAAGTTCACCGGAACGGGAAGAGAATACGCTGTTTATTGCGGCAGGACCGGATGTGAAACCGGGTGTGGTCTATGAGAAACGGATGATGGTCGATGAAGCGGTCACGATGGCAAGGATGATCGGCCTGGAAATGAAAGATACTGATGGGGAAGTGATGGAGGAGATGCTGTATGGAAGTCAGGATTGAGGATCTGGTTAAACGTTTCGGCGATGTCGTTGCGGTCAATCATGTGAACGCGACATTTGAATCAGGGAAACTGATCGCTTTATTGGGACCATCCGGCTGCGGCAAGAGCACGATGCTGAATATGCTCAGCGGTATCCTGCCGGTCAGTGAAGGCAGGATCTATTTCGATGATCAGGATGTGACTTCATTGTCTCCGGATAAACGGGAAGTTGGACTGGTGTTCCAGAATTATGCCTTGTATCCGCATATGACAGTATTGCAGAACATCTGTTTTCCTTTAAAAATCAAACGGATCCCGAAGAAAGAACGGATCGAACGCGCCAAAGAGTATGCCAGAATGGTTCATATCGATGACTATCTGGATCGTTTGCCAAAAGAGCTTTCCGGCGGTCAGCAGCAGCGTGTAGCGATCGCCCGGGCTCTGGTGAAAGAACCTAAACTGTTATTGCTGGATGAACCGCTTTCCAATCTGGATGCCAAACTCAGAGTAGAAATGCGTGAAGAGATCCGCCGTATTCAAAGAGAAAGCGGCGTCACGACCGTATTTGTCACTCATGATCAGGAAGAAGCGACTTCGATTTCGGACTATATCATGCTGATGAAACTGGGCGTCATGCAGCAGTTTGCGGCCACAAGAAACCTCTACAATGATCCGGCAAATCTGTTTGTTGCCGATTTCATCGGCAACCCGACGATCAATCAGCTTCATGGCATCTATGAAGAAGGTTCGATCAGAGCAGATGGATTTGCGAAAGCGATCCCGATCGGAAACTATAAGATCGAAGACGGCACGAGGATCGTGTTCGCTTCCCGTCCGGAAAGCGTGCTTGTCAGCAAGAAATCAGGGGAAACGGAAATGGAGGTCGAAGAGACCTATATATCCGGTAAGGATACATTATGTGTACTGAATGCGGGTGACGGCTTCTTAAGAGCCTATGTCGATAATGAGGATGCGCCTGAAGAAAAGACGGCTGTGAGAGTTTCTTTCCGTAAGAAAGGTGTTTTCGTGTTCAGCGAAGAGAGCGGGGAACGTTATTATGAATAACGAAAAGAAACACCGTCATCCGATCAGGTACGATCCTGATGAGAAATTCGAGATTTCGATCCTCTGGAAGATACTGCTGTTCCTGGGACCTTTCATGGCCGGCATCCTGCTGTTTACGATCTATCCTTTCATCAACGCGTTTCTGATGAGCTTCAAGGAGAACTATTCGATCCTCCGCGATACGTTTTCAGGCTGGGGCCTTGGAAATTACCGCAAGGTATTGAATGATCCAATCTTTGTTTCCGGACTGAAAACGACAGTCAAATACGTGGTCATCGTCGTGCCGATCAGTCTGGCTCTTTCGATCGTCATCGCAGTCCTTTTGAACAACGCGAAACGATTCAAGGCGATCCTGCAGACAGCATACTTCATGCCGCTGGTTACTTCAACCGCTGCCATTTCTCTGGTATTCCGTTTCATTTTTGCGAATGAAGGAGGCCTGGTCAACAAGATCATCACGACTCTGGGACAGTCACAGATCAACTTTCTTGGTACCAACAAATGGAGCGAGATCGTCCTGTACATCTTCGGTATTTGGAATATCCTCCCGTTTACTATCATCCTGCTACTGGCAGGCCTGCAGAATATCGATCCGCAGTACTATACTGCCGCAAGAGCGGATGGAGCCAAAACCTTTGATATCTTCACCAACATCACCGTTCCATTGCTGAGCCCGACGATCGCGCTGGTCGCTATCGTTAACTCGATCAGCGCCTTCAAGATTTTCGATTACGTTTTCCAGCTCTACAACAAGCCCGGCCCCGGATATAACCTCTATACGATCATCTATTACATTTATGAAAAATTCGGTGGAACCAAGCCTCAGTACGGCTATGCTGCAGCAGCTTCTATCGTGCTGTTCTTTATCATCGCTGTCTTCACTTTGCTGCAAAGGGTATTGCAGCGCAAGACGGATTATTGAAAGGAGTCTACATGAAAAACACAAGCGACAAACTGAAAGATTTCTTCCAGTATCTGACTCTTTTCACTGGCGCAGCCATCATGTTTCTGCCGTTCTTCTGGATGATAAATTCCTCATTTAAAACGGAAAAAGAACTGCTGTCTTTCCAAAGCTTTTTTCCGAAAGAACTGCTTTTTGACAACTTCCGTCAGGCATGGGAGATGGGAGATTTCCTGAAATACTTCGGTAACAGCGTTTTTGTTACGGTCGTCTGTGTCGCACTGACGATGTTTGTGACGATACTGGCTGCCTATGGTTTCTCCAAGCTGAGATTCCCAGGCAGGGATCTGATATTTACCGTTCTTGTCAGCATGATGATGATTCCCTATGAAATGCTGATGCTGACAAACTATGAAACGATCCGGCATCTGCATCTGTTCGGCAAGATCTGGTCATTGATCGTTCCGTTTACTTCATCGATTTTCTATACCTACATCTTGCGTAATTTCTTCTTGAGCGTGCCTGACAGTCTGTACCAGAGCGCCCGTATCGACGGTGCAAGCGACTGGCAGTATCTTTGGGAAGTCATGGTACCAATGGCGAAGCCTTCTCTAGTGACGATTGCATTGCTGGATGCGATCACCTGCTGGAACAGCTTCATGTGGACGATGCTGATGAGCAGCGGAAACCGCAACATCCGTACGCTTCCTTTTGGCCTGACGGCGTTTACTTCCGAAGCAGGAGTCCACTATAATCTATGGATGGCCGGAGCGACGATCGTTGTCATTCCGATGATCATCTTGTTCCTGTTCTGCCGTAAAAGCATTATTACCGGTGTCAGCCGGGGTGGTCTGAAAGGATGATACAGAATATCGATATCCTTGCTCACGCAGATTTTCATGGGCAGTTCCGCGAGGATGAAGACAATCCCGGCCTGTCCCGTTTTTATGAGGCGATCGAAAGCATCCGTTCTAAGAATCCGGAAGGAACATTGCTGCTGGATGCAGGGGATGAATCCAAATGTCTCTGGCATGGAAAAGCCGTCTACGACGGACTTGGTTTGCTGAATACGGATGCAATGGTTCTTGGCAATCATGAATTCGATGAAGGCAGAGAAGAACTGGAACGATGCATCCGATGGAGCAACGGACACTTCCCGATGCTGTGTGCGAATGTCGTATATCGCAAGAATAAAAATATCATTGAAGGCGTCAAACCTTATGTCGTATTGCAGAAAGCGGGGATCAGGATCGGTATTCTGGGTTTAAGCAGTTCCTATACCCCTTACATCGTTGAAAAAAGCGCTTTTGAAGATTTTGAAGTACTGGATAGCATTGAAACAATACGTCATTATGTTCCGTTGATGCGCCTGGAAGGAGCGGAACTGATCGTCTTGCTGACGCACTTTCCGTTCTATCCGGATCAAAGCGGAGAACTGTTTGAAGTATTTGAGAAGGTGAAAGATCTTCAAATCGATGTTTTTATCGGTGGCCATATTCCAGGAGATTTTGCAGTAGTGATCGACGGATGTGCCATCTTGAAAGGCGGTTTCCATGGCGCAAGTCTTGGTCATGTGGTCATCGGTCTCGATCACGAAACAAGAAAAGCGGTAACGGCTGCTGCGGAAATCATCGATGTTCTGAATGGACCATATGGACGCAACAATAAAATCGATAGTTATGTCAAAGAAGTAACAAAGGATTATGAATTCTATTTTAATGAGGTTTTAGGCGAAGCATCAGAAGATATTCCGATGCGACTGTCTTGCGAGTCGCCGATGGGAGATCTGATCAGCGATGCGATACGGGAAGCAGCAGGCACGGATTTCGCTTATTTCAACTGTACCAGCTGCGGTCATCTGCTTGCGAAAGGTCCGCTGACCCGTTATTCGATTCAGAAAGCTATGGCATTCAATGAAAAAGTTCAGATGACAGAAATGAAGGGTTCCGATCTTTATGATCTGTTTGAACTGGTCCATGAACCGGAAATCTTTGGCAATAACGCAGAACTGATGTTTTCGGGTCTGAAAGTCAAGATAGATCATACCCGTGCTGCCGGTCAGAAAGTTGTCTGGATCAAAGACATGCATGATTCTGAAATCGATAAAGAACAGCTGTTTTCTGTCTGTACCAGCAAGTATATGTCGACCGGAGGGAATGAAACCAGATCATTCACGGATCGTTTTATCTGGAGAGAACTGGATCTCTACATGCATGATGCCATTGCGGACTATATTCAAAGAAAGGGGACGATCAGAGGTGAAACGGATGAACGATACGTATTTATCGGAAATCCGGAAAACGACAATTCACCGTGGTAGCCATGATTAAGATCAATCTATTGAGTCATGCGGATTATTCCGGACAGATACGCAGGGATGGAAATGCCTGCGGTCTGGACTATTTCAAGAAAGCGATCGACAGGATACGCAATGAAGATCCTGATCATTCTCTTCTTTTGGATGCGGGAGACAACAGCAGTCACCTGTTATGGGGTGATTTCATCACGGAAGCGGTAAAGCTTTTAGGAACGGATGTTTTTGAACTGGGAAACCACGAATTCGATAGGGGAGAAGAAGATCTGGAAACAAGGATCGCCCGTCTGAATCCCCAGGTAAGGACAGTCTGCTCGAATATCGTGAAAATAAGTGACGGTTCTACTGTAAAAGGCGCAGAGCCTTACGTATTGCTGGAAAAGGCAGGTATCACTTACGGAATTTTCGGCTTATGTACGGAATATACTCCCTACATGGTTACGAAGCCCATGATCGAGCCATTCAAGGTCTTGGATAGCATTGAATGTGCCCGAAAATATATCCCTGATATGCGCTCTAAAGGGGCGGAAATCGTAATTGTGCTCACGCATTTTCCGTTCTATGCGGATCGTACGGGAGAACTGTTTGATGTGTTTCAAGAAATCAGAGATCTGCATCCCGATGCGATGATCGGCGGTCATATTCCCGGAGATTTTGCAGAAGTGATCGACGGATGCGCCATCAGTAAAGCCGGTTTCGGAGGAAAGAGTCTGGGACATACGACGCTCTATTTCGATGAAGAAACAAGACAAGTCGTCGATAGGGAAGTTGAAGTGATTGACGTCATGAATACTGAAAAGGAATACGATCCTGAAACGGCGAAGATCCTTGAAACAGTCCTGGAGCCTTACCGTTACTACTATGAAGAAACAGCGGCGGAAATCGTGAATGATATCCCGATGCGCCTGGACTTCGAATCGCCGATGGGCGATCTGCTGGCGGATGCGGTACGACAGGAAACGAAAGCGGATTTCGCTTATTTCAACTGTACCAGCTGCGGCAGGTTTTTACCGAAAGGGAAGATCACCAGAGCCATCATCGCTTCCGCCATGGGCTTCAATGATTATCTTTATCAGGGAATCTATACCGGAAAGGATCTTTATGATCTCTTTGAACACATCCATATTCCGGAACGTTTCGGGAACAATGGCAATATCTTTTTTTCAGGTATGATGGTCAAGATGAATCATCATCAGCCTGCCGGTCGCAAAGTCGTCTATATCCGTGAGGAAAACGGAGAAGATGTGCTGCCTGAAGACGTGTTTCATGTCGTGACTTCCGAATATATGATGAGCGGAGGCAATGATACAGGAGAAATCAGTTCAAGGACCAAGTGGTCCAGTATGGGCATCCGCGTGCATGATGTGCTGTGGAATTACTTCTGCCGATATGACAGGATCGATGCTTCCATGGATGATCGCTATCTCTTTCTGGGAAAACCCGAAAATGACAACAGTCCCTGGTAAAAAAAGTTGCATAATTTTATAAAATAATATATGATTTATACGTTAATGGAGCGAGAAATCGCTCCTTCATTATTGTTTCGGAGGGTTATGAAATCAGAGAAGATCAGAAATTTATTACAAGAGTATGCTGATAAGAATGGCTACGAACTGTTTGAAGTCGAATACCACAGGAATGATCAGACGCTGTCTATCGTCTTCGATGAAGAATTCGATATGGCGGCATTAGAAGCCGTTTCACAGGAAGTCTCGGATCTTTTGGATCCGTATGAGGATGAGTTCGATGATCATTATTTCCTGGATGTTTCGACCGTAGGTATCGAACGTCCGATACGCAATGAACAGGAAGTAGAAGCAGCCATCGGCCAGTATGTCTATGTCAGAACGAAAGACGAAGAGTATTATGGCGATCTTCTGTCCTATGCCGAAGGAATGATACAACTGCAGATCAAGGATAAGACCAGAGTAAAGGATGTATCCCTTGCCTATGCAGAAGTCAGAGAAATGCGATATGCCGTTAGATTTTAAAGGAGAGTAAATATGAGTGGCATTAGTTTAAAGAATAATAAGAATTTTATCGATGGTATGAGACTCTTTGAGGAAGACCGCAAGGTCGATCCGGAGTTCGTGCTGGATACCCTCAAGGAAGCGATTGCGAAGACATACCAGAAGCATATCGATGCACCGGAAGCGGCTGTGCGTGTCGTGATCGATAAGAATGAGATGCATGTCTATCATCAGCTCACTGTCGTTGAAGATGATACGGATACGTTCGATGAGACATTGGACATCCTGCTGAGCGATGCGTTGCTGATCAATCCGGAAGTTAAAGTAGGTGAAATCATAGAAGAAGAAGTCGATTTCAATGAGATCGGCCGTACTTCGATCAATGTCGCCAAACAGATGCTGAAACAGAAGATCAAGGAATATGAGAAACAGCGTGTCTACGATGAATACAAAGACCGCGAATATGATCTGATTTCCGGTATCGTCAAGACGATCGAGGACAAGTTCATCCTCGTCGACATCAAGAATACGATCGGTATTTTACTGAAATCCGAACAGATCCCGGGCGAACAGATCAGAGAAGGCCAGAGCATCAAGTGCGTGATCAAGGAAGTCTCCAAGAATTCCAAAGGATCACAGGTCGTTTTAAGCAGAGCGGATGCGGTTTTTGTCAAGCGTCTGTTTGAAAAGGAAGTCCCGGAAATCGCTCAGGGTCTGGTGGAAATCAAGGCGATCGCCCGTGAAGCTGGCGAACGTACCAAGATGGCTGTCTATTCAAGAAATGATGACGTCGATGCGATCGGCGCTTGCATCGGCCCGAGAGGTTCACGTGTTCAGGCTGTCATCAGTGAGGTCAAAGGGGAAAAGATCGATGTCTTCGAATGGAACGAGGATATCGGCGAACTGGTCAAGAATGCTCTGGCACCTGCAGAAGTCAAGGCATGTTTCTATGCAAGTCCGCTGACAGACCCGGATATGACCGAGGAACAGATCGAGAAGGATACCCGTTTCAACAAGCGTCCGCTGGTCGTTGTTGTCGATGATGACAAGCTTTCGATCGCGATCGGCAAGCGCGGAAAGAATGCGAAACTTGCGGTCAAGCTGACGAATCGCAAGATCGATATCATGACTCAGTCTGAAATCGATGAACTTGGTCTGGATGTCGATCAGCTGGTCAGTGAATTCAAGGAAGATCAGGTCCGTATCATCAAGGAAAGAGAACAGAAGAAGTTCCTTGAACTGCAGGAAGAAGCGGCAAGACGTAAGGCAGAATTCGAAGAGGAACTGGCTCAGAATGATACCGGTTTCGATGAGACGACACTGGAAGAGATGGATGAAGCAAAGGTCGATGAAGTGGTCGAGATCCCTGTAGAACATCTGGAAGAACCGGTCAAGACGGTCGTTGAGGAACCTGTGAAGGAAGAAGTCAAAGAGGAAGTCAAGGAAGAAGTTAAGCCTAAACCTGAGGTCATCAAACCGAAGAAGGAACCTAGGAAGCCTCTGACGCCTAAGACGGAATTCAAGTCGAAATTCGAAGAGTTCGCTGATGGATCCAAGAAAGAAGAAGTCAAGGTCGAAACCAAGAAACGCCGTAAGAAGGACGATGAGGATCGCCGTGTTAGAGCGGAAGATCTTGAACGGAAAGAATATGACGAGAAGTTCAGACCTGTCTATACCGAGGAAGAACTGGATGAAATCGAAGCGATGGAACAGGAACAGGAAGAGAACTCCTGGATCAACGATGATGATATCGATTTCGATGAATACGAGGATTACTACGAGGAGAACTAAATGAAGAAGGTTCCCATGCGCCGTTGCCTGGCGACGAATGAATCTTTTCCCAAGAAGGAACTGCTGCGTATCGTCAGAACACCTGAAGGAGAAGTCAAAGTCGATGAGACAGGCAAGATGAATGGGAAAGGCGCTTATATTTCCCGCAGTCCGGAAGCCCTGGCACTGGCGAAAAAGAAGAGAGTACTGAACCGGGCATTGGAAGTCGATATTCCGGAGGAGATCTATGCCGAACTCGACAGGATCATCAACGGATAGGACTTTGAATCTGCTGGGTCTGGCGTATCGTGCGCATAAGACCGTTCTTGGTGAACAGGTCTTGAAACGGATCAGGAGCGTGAAACTGCTGATCCTGGCAAGCGATATCTCCGAGAAAAGCAGAGAACGGTATTTAAAGAAGTGCCACTACTATCAGATCGATAGTATGGATGATTTCAGCTCTGTCGAACTGTCTCAGGCATTAGGCAAAGAGAATGTCAAGGTCATAGGCATTATCGACGAGGGTTTTAGGAAAACGATATTAGAGAAATAGAAGGAGGGTCATTATGGCTAAGCAAACTTATAAGAAACATCTGAATAAGAAACCAAAATACAAGCCGACTTAT
>JAFRVK010000043.1 GCA_017441765.1 Erysipelotrichaceae bacterium | reverse complement strand
TGCTTCAGAAGATCCTTACATCCATGAATAGCTTCTGCGGTCTTCTCTTCGATCGTAAAATTCAGTTTCGCTTCAAAACGAAGCGCCCTCAGGATACGCAAGGCATCTTCCTCGAAACGCTTGTAAGGATCTCCGACTGTCCTTATGAGTCCATGATCAAGATCTTCAATGCCACCGAAAAGATCGATGACCTTTCCCTCATGATCCAGACACATGGCATTGATCGTGAAATCGCGACGTTCCAGATCCTCTTTGAGATCCGCCGTAAACAAAACGGTATCCGGATGACGATGGTCGCGGTAATCGGCTTCAAAACGGTAAGGCGTAACATCGATCTTATCCTCGCCGATCAGGATCGTCACTGTACCATGTTTCTTGCCCACATCATAAAGATGATAGTCCCTGAAGACCTCTTTCAAGGTATCCGGATCAGCAGAAGTCGTCACATCATAGTCATCGCTCTCGATGCCAAGAAGATAGTTTCTGACCGCTCCTCCCACCAGATAAGCATCCTGGCCGTGACGTATCAGCTCATTAAGGACGATGGATATAGCATCCGATATTTGCATATATTAATTATATCTTTTTTACTTTTTTAAATGTTAATGATAGAATAGTAACGTTTAAAAAGAAAGAGAGAAAAGATGAAAGAAGTATTTGAGTATGATTTCTATGGTCGTAAATTACGCATCGAGACTGGCGAAATCGCGAAACAGGCCGGAGGGTCTGTACTGGTTAGGTATGGTGACACGGTCACATTGTCTACTGCTTGCGCATCCAATGTCGCCAAAGATTCCGATTTCTTTCCGCTGACAGTTTCTTTTGAAGAAAAACTGTATTCTGCCGGAAAGATCCCGGGAAGCTTTTTAAGAAGGGAAGGCCGTCCTTCCGAGCATGCCACATTGACGGCACGTCTGATTGACCGTCCGATCCGTCCGCTGTTTGCGGAAGGCTTCCGTAACGAGGTGCAGGTCGTCAATACCGTACTATCGACCGACACCGACTGTTCACCGGAAATGAGTGCGATGCTGGGTGCGAGCCTGGCGCTTTGCATTTCGAATATTCCATTCGATGGACCGATCGCTGGTGTAAAAGTCGCTTATGTGGATGGCGAATTTGTTGTGAATCCATCAAGCGAACAGGCAGGCAGATCTCTGATCGATCTGACCGTTGCCGGTACAAAAGAAGCTCTGAACATGGTCGAGGCTGGTGCGCATGAGGTCAGTGAAGAACTGATGCTGGATGCGCTGATGTTCGGTCATGAGAAGGTAAGAGAACTCTGTGAGATCGAGGAAGAAATCATCGCCAAGGTCGGCAGGGAAAAGATGGAAGTCGTTCTCTATGAGATCAATGATGAAGTCAAGGACTATATCAATGCCAACGGCAAAGCCCGTCTGGAAGCAGCCGTTTCCATCCATGACAAGCTGGAATCCTATGCTGCCCAGGAAGGCATCACACAGGAAATGAAGGATCATTTCGCTGAAGACGAGTCTCATAGCGAAAAAGAACGCGATCTGTTTGTGAAACAGGCAGGGGAATACTGCACGGAAATCATTGCGAATGAAGTCAGAAGACTGATCTCCGATGAAAAGATCCGTCCGGATGGAAGAGCATTGGATGAGATCCGCCCACTGGATTCACAGGTTGATTTATTGCCACGTGTCCATGGTTCCGCCATGTTCACAAGAGGCCAGACACAGGTCCTGTCTGTGACCACGTTAGGTCCTTTAGGCGAAAACCAGATCGTCGACGATCTGACAGAAATCGAAGAAAAACGATTCATGCATCAGTACAACTTCCCGCCATACTGTGTCGGTGAAGTCGGCAGAATGGGTTCTCCTGGCCGTCGTGAGATCGGTCATGGCGCCTTAGGTGAAAGAGCCCTGCTGCAGGTTATGCCTAGCGAAGAAGAATTCCCATATGCGATAAGAACAGTCGCAGAAGTCCTGGAATCCAACGGTTCCAGCTCTCAGGCTTCGATCTGTGCAGGATCGATGTCCCTGATGGCTGCCGGCGTTCCAATCAAAGCTCCGGTTGCTGGTGTTGCAATGGGCCTGATCACCACAGGCGAGAACTACTCCATCCTGACGGATATTCAGGGTATGGAAGATCACTATGGCGATATGGACTTCAAAGTCGCCGGAACAAGAGAAGGTATCACAGCCTTGCAGATGGATATCAAGTGCAAAGGCATTACCAGAGAGATCTTCAAGGAAGCGCTGGCACAGGCTCATAAAGGTCGTATGGAGATCCTGGACAATATGGAAACAGCAATCGCTGCTCCGCGTCCGGAAGTCAGCAAGTATGCTCCGAAGATGGTCACATTCTATATTCCTACCGACAAGATCAGAGAAGTTATCGGCACCGGCGGCAAGATCATCAATGAAATCATTGCCAACTGCGACAATGTCAAGATCGATATCGAAGATGACGGCAAGGTCGTGATCTATCATTCCGATAAGGAAGCCATCGACAAGGCGAAAGCGATGATCGATGAGATCTGCAAAGAAGCCAAGATCGGTGAGATCTATGACGCCAAAGTCGTCAAACTGGAAAAGTACGGCGCTTTCGTTGAACTGTTCAAGGGACAGGATGCACTGCTTCATGTCTCCAAGATCGCTCATGAGAGAGTCAACAAGCCGGAGGATGTCCTGAAACTTGGCGATATCGTCAAGGTCAAAGTCATCGAGATCGATGAAAAAGGCAAGGTCAATGTCTCTGCCAAAGATCTGCTTCCGAAATCGGAAAAGCCTCAGAACAAGAAGGATAAGGAAGAACCAAAGAAAGAGACAGAAAGCCATGGCGGCGAAGTCAGAGTATTCGGCAAGAAATAATCAGAACAAATGAAGGTCCCGATATCGGGACCTTTTTCGATACGAAATGATGTTAAAATGACAGTAAGAGATTCTGACAGAAAGGGATCGTTATGAGCAAAAACATTTTTCGCGACATGGTCGCTTATGAGATCTACCCTACTTCTTTTTGTGACAGCAACCGTGATGGGATCGGCGATCTGAAGGGGATCCTTTCCAAGCTGGATTATATCCAGGGAATGGGCTTCAATGCGATCTGGTTCAATCCCTTCTACCGTTCTCCGTTCAAAGACGGAGGCTACGATGTCGAAAACTTCTTCGATGTGGATCCCCGTTTCGGAACGATGGACGATTTTAAAGAGATGGTCGATAAAGCGCATGAGAAGGGAATCAGGGTCATCGTCGATCTTGTCGTAGGACATGCATCTTTCGACAATCCGGACTTCCTGAAAAGCGCCCAGGCAGAGCGAAACGAATACAGCGATCTGTTTATCTGGAATGACAACCTATGGAACAAGGGAAACAACCTCATTTCAGGCATGTTCGACCGGCATGGCTGCTACATGGTGAATTTCTTTGCGCATCAGCCGGCGTTCAATTACGGATTCAAAGAAATCAAAGAGCCTTCCTGGCAGATGTCCTACAAGGATAAAAGGACCTTCCTTGCCAGGGAATACATGCTGAAAGTGATGCGCTACTGGCTGGACAACGGGGCCGATGGCTTCCGTGTCGATATGGCAGATTCCTTGGTCAAAAACGATGAAGATAAATCCGCAACCATCGAAGTATGGAAATGGATGTTCAGAAGGATACGGAATGAATATCCCGAAGTGTTCTTTGTGAGTGAATGGTCCGATCCGAAACGTGCTTTCAAAGCGGGATTCGATGCGGATTTCGTCCTGGATCACTGGGATAATTTCTATCACCGTTTCTTCCGCAGCGATAAGAATACCAGAGGAACTTCGATCATTCACGGAAACAATGACATCAGTTTCACCCTGAGAGATATGAGAGAACGCTTTGAAAAAGCAGAAAAAGCAAAGAGTTTTCTGGCGCTGATCAGCGGAAATCACGATACCTGGCGTATTGCGAATTATCTGAATCACGAAGAACTGAAAGTGTTCTATATGATGCTGTTCTGTCTGCCGGGCATTCCTTTTGTCCTGTATGGCGACGAGATCGGAATGAAGACGTCCCATATCCCATCCAAAGACGGTGGCTATCAAAGGACGGGAACCCGTATTCCGATGATCTGGGATGATACGGAACCTTTCCACGGTTTCACGAAAGGGAAGGAATCATATCTTCCATTCAACCCTGAAAACACGATATCCGTGAAACAGGCGATGAAAGATAAAGAATCTCTCTATCATTTCATCTGTGAACTGATCTCACTAAGAAAATCGATCAGAGACCTGAAAGATCCTCACGTGGAAATCAAAGAAGAAAAAAGAGTATTCCTTTTTGAAAGAGGAAACTACACACTGATTGCGAATCTGTCAAAAAAGAACTATGCCTTTGAAGGAACAAAAATCATCTCCTCCGAAGAATTTGAAGGAAAGCTTCCTCCGGGTCATGCGGTACTGATAAAAGCGAAATAAGGAGTATACTATGGCAAAAGCAAAGATGATCATCGATTGTGATACGGGCATTGACGATGCTTTGGCGATCTCATATATCCTGGCGAATCCAGACATCGAGTTTCTGGGAATCTCTACGACTTTTGGAAATGTGAGTGTCGATCAGTCGGTCAAGAACAGCCTGCTGCTGCTGGAGATGTTCCACAGGGAAGATGTGAAAGTCTATCGCGGTGTCGAACACAACTGGAAGAGCGACAGCTATTACAGAGATCCCAGGATGGACGACATCCATGGAAGAAACGGTATCGGCAATGTCGATCTGGGGGAACCGAAAGGAAAAGCAGAAGACATATCTTCGGTCGATTTCATCGTTGATTGTGCCAGAAAATACAAAGAAGACCTGCATATGGTTTTTGTCGGACCGCTGACCAATTTCGGTGAATGCGTCAGAAAAGATCCGGATGCCATGAAAAAGGTCAATATCACGATCATGGGCGGTGCATTGACGGTCCAGGGCAACAAAAGCATCTATGGCGAAGCCAATATCTCTGATGATCCTCTGGCAGCGAAATATGTGTTTGAATCAGGTGTCCATATCAATGTGGTTCCGTTGGATGTTACATTGAAAACACTGTTCAGGGTAAGCGATATCAAAGAATGGAAAGAGATCAATGATGCTGGAAGGAATCTCTATGAGATCGCCCGCTTCTATTATGTGAACGAGTACCAGGATGAAGAGACGGGTGGAGCCATGCACGATCCTTTGGCCGCTTTCGCAAGCTATGATCCTTCGATCATTACCAGCTGGTTCAACTGTAACCTGACCGTCGAAGAAAACGGCAGAATGATCGGTACATTCAAGGAACTGAATCTTCCAGAGAAACGACACAGGGTCGCTCTGGATGTGGATGCGAAGAGGTTTACGGAAACATACATCGAACTTGTTACAGGAATGTTAAAGAACTTGTAATCCACCAGAAAGAGACGATAGAAGTTTATGAAAAAGATTAGTAAGACAATATTCTTTCTCTTCCTGCTTTTAATCATCGGAGCATTCTTCGGATACAGAGAATACAGCGATCCCTTTAACAGAATCAAAAGAACAGGCATCCTGAGAGTCGGCATGACCGGAGATTATATTCCGATGTCGTTTTTGAATGAAGGCACGGGTACCTATGAAGGCTTTGATGTGGAACTGGCGGAAGCCATTGCAGATGAACTGGGAGTGAAAATCGAATATGTTCCAACCACATGGCCGACTTTAATGGAAGATACATTAAGCAACCGATTCGATATGGCGATCTGTGGCATCACGATCACCGATGATAGAAAAGAAAAAGCCCTGATGTCCGACGGATATTTTGTCAATGGAAAAACCATACTCGTCAGAACGGAAGATATTGAAAAATATAAGAACACTGGAAGATATCAACCGGAAAGAAGTCATTGTCATGGAGAATCCGGGAGGAACCAATGAACGATTGGTCAGAGAGAATCTTCCTGATGCAACACTGGTCATTCACGAGAAGAATGCGGAGATCCCTCATCTGATTGCAGAAGGGGAAGCGGATGTGATGATCACGGAAGTCGCGGAAGCAGGATACTATGTGCAGATGGACGGCAGGCTTGCCGCACCTCTGATCACCGAACCCGTTCACCCATGGAGAACTGGGCATTCTGATGCCGAAAGGACATGAGAAACTGCTGCAGTTTGTGGATGGATTCATTCACAGAGAGAGCGGATTCATCGACATGCTGGCGGAGAAATATATCTATCATTGAGAATTCTGCCGGTTCAAAGGAACAATAGAACATGAAAAAAACATTCAGCCAAGGACTGAATGTTTTCATTCTGTTACTGTCAGTATCGGATCCTATTTCTGAAGGACCGGGATAACCAGAGTCCTGTTTTTCTGCCAGCGAAGGACAACGATCACTGCCAGAACTGCAGCAACGATAAAACTGATCGAAGAAGCAACACCTATGACATAGTTGATCTTGCTCAGCTTCATTGATGCGATAAGGCCGTTGGCGACAGAATGATAGATGAGTGGCACAAAGAAGGAAAGCAGACGATATCTCTTCTTTCCCGTAACAAGAGATTTTCCATAAAAATAACCCATGATGACGCCGAATGCGAAATGCGCAGAAGCCAGGGCTCTCATAAAAGCGCTCAGGATGTCTGAACCTGCACCGAAGGCGACATTCTCCAGGAGCTCAAACGTGATTCCCACGATTGCAAAAGCGACGACAGCATCCATCCAGGTGCGGATCATGCCTTTCTTTCGGATGGCGATCCGGCAGGTCAGATACTTAAGACCTTCCTCCAGCAGCCCAGCAGAGAAAAACATGTCGACGATCGACCGGACAGTCAATGTCGGAGCAGTTCCGTCAGCATTGTATACCAGCCCTTTGAAAGCCTCGGGATCTTGCTCTATCATCTCGATAAGACCCGGAATATCCGCCAAAGCTCCGCTGCGGATGAGCGATACAAGGAACGATATCGGCAACGAAAGAACGGAAGAGAGTACCACACTTATCGCTGCAGCGATGATCAGACGAAACAGGCCTCCCTTAGGAAACGGATCATTCTTTTTGGGACGAAGCATCAGCCAGTACAGAGCGATTGAAATCGGCAGACCAACAAAACCCATCAACATTTCATATTTCCCCTTTTATGGATACCGCCTCTCAGGATTAACTGATACAGCTGGCTTTATTATTATACAATTGCGAATGCGATCTCAACATCTTTCCATTTCTTTTGTATAATCAAGGTAACAGGAGGTATATGACATGACCGACAGAGAACAACGTATCCATGATCTGGCCTTGATTATCGTAGAAAACTCACTGGAAGACATCGACGAGACCTTCGGGGTCAGACAGTATGCCGAGGAAGCTGTAAGGATTTACAAAGAAGCGTTAGAGCTGATCGATAAGGAACTTGACTGACCGTTCATCATCAGATCGGCAGATAAACGTGACAAGGATCAAATCAGCGAACGCCCTGGTTATCAGAGCGTTTCTATAAATGAGAGGTATCAGAAGTGTTGAGTGATTTTTATGATGAAACAGAACCTATCGTGAATCCTGAAGCCCTCAATGGCAAGCAGAAACATCTGATCGACAAATGTCTGATCCTTTTTTCCATTGAACTTTATAATCATTTTCTGTCTCATTTTGAATGTGAGCAGATCGCTGTAGTCAAAGCCTGTAACGGAGATGTACCGATCCATTCTCTTGAATATAAGGGTGAAAGGATCGCATTCTATCTTTCTCCAACCGGTTCAGCCATGGCTTCTGCGTTCTGCAGCGAAGCGAACTGGCTAACAGGTGCTATGAAATTCGTCATGTTCGGTTCCTGCGGTTCCTTGGATCAGGAAAAGACCAAGGGTCATTTCATCATTCCGACCGAGAGCTATCGCGGAGAAGGCTGTTCCTATTATTATGCTCCGGCTGCCGACTACATCAGGATTAAGACAGCAGACAGGCTTTCGGAGATCTTTACGGAAATCGGAGTACCGTTTGTCAAGGGAAGAAACTGGACGACCGATGCCATGATGCGGGAAACGAAAGGACTGGTTGCCAGAAGAAAAGAAGAAGGCTGCATCTCAGTCGAAATGGAACTGGCAGGCGTACAGGCTCTGTGTGATTTCTGTGGGCTGACCCTGTATGATTTCCTGGAAGCCGGCGATGTATTATCCGAGAGCGGTTATGAAGTCGAAGGACTGAACGATGCGAATCACAGCCTGAATAAGCTGTTTGTGGCTTTGGAAGTGGCATTGAGGATCTGATAAGGTTTTCTTTCATGCACATATAATAAAAAAATATCGTTCGCTTATGCGAACGATATTTTGCATAAATGAATTATATCCTGTTTTAGTCAGGCATATCCTCGAAGGCTTCCAGGCCTTTTTTGGATTCTGCTTTCTGATCGCCATGTCTGACCTGTGTCATCGTTACAAACGAGAACAGAACGAAGAAGGCAGCATAGATGAACAGGATCTTATAAGAGATCAGTCGCATCAAAGTGCCCGCAAACATCGGCGTGACGATCTGCGCTGCCATGGAAGCGGTGTAGTAGTAACCTGTGAACTTGCCGATATCAGAACCCTTGCACATCTCGACCACCATCGGCAGCGAGTTGACATTGATTGCTGCCCAAGCCAGTCCGACCAGTGCGAAACAGATAAACATGATCACATTGATGTTCTTGAAGATGCTGGTAAGTACGAAGCCTGCAAAAAACATTGCGGCCAATAAGATGATACCCATCATGATCGTCTTCTTTCGGCCGATCTTGGATGCCAGGTTGCCGATCGGTATGTAGGAAACGATCGCACCGGCCGTCGCGATCAGCAGACAGGTACTCGCTCCGCCAAGGCCCTGGCCCATGACTACGGATACATATGTCGTAAACCAGGTCGTAACGGCGTTGTATCCGATGAACCACAAGGCAATGGAAGCCAGCAGGAATCCCAGTGATCTCTGAACTTCCTTAGGAAGCTTTTCATGACCTGAACCGTCATCTTCAGCCAGGTTCCATTCCGGATGCTGCTTCTCCAGTTCCTTGTTTTCTTCCACGAGTTTCGGTTCCTTGATGATCAGATACAGCAGTCCTACCGACACAAACATGATCACGGATACCGCAATAAACAGGATCTGATAATTGATATGTGCCAGACCCTGGGTCTTGGAATTCGGATACAGCACAGCTGCGATCGCCAGATAAATGATGCCGCCTACCGCACCCATCAGATTGATGACCGCGTTGGCTTTCGATCTTAAAGGCTTCGGTGTCACATCAGGCATGAGAGCGACCGCAGGGGAACGGTATGTTCCCATCGAAATCAGCAGCAGGCCAAGCACAATCACGAAGAAAATGATCTTGACAAGACTGTTGCTGGCGTAATAGGAGTTATCAAGGATAGGCAGGATATTCATCAGGATCACCGCAAAACCCGTACCGAAGAGAATGAACGGCATTCTCTTTCCTATTTTTGTATCGACTTTGTCAGACAGAGAGCCGAACAGCGGAAGCAGCACCAGTGCCAGCACATTATCCGCCGCCATGATCGCTCCGGTATATGTTTCATTCAGATGAAAGGTATTGGTCAGGATCAAAGGAATGACATTGTCATACATCTGCCAGAAGGCGCAGATGGATAGGAATGCAAGCCCTACGATAAAAGTGCGTTTGTAATTGAGTTTCATATTGTATCCTCTCCTCTATCAGAATCTTACGATCTGCCTGACATCATATCCCTGTTTCACGAAGTCCGTATCATACATCTCATAGACTTCAGGGATCACCCGTACGACAGCGACTTCGACGGCTGCTGCCTTCATGACATCATAAGGAATCCCCTTGAAAGCCAGTAGCTGTTTCAGTTCATCGCTGTCACGGTCATAAAGGACCGCCTTGCCCATGACCTGCAGGCCATGGGAATCCTTGACATCCCCGTAGTATTCAAAGATCGCCAACGAAACATTCTTATTCTTTTCCAGACCGATGAACTTGCTTCCGCCTTCCGATACGAACCAGAATTCATCATTCATGTACGTATATTCGATCGGTGTGCATCTGACATAGTCTCCCGTCCCGGTCGCAAAACCGCAGGTGTTATGTTTCTTGATGAAACCCTTGATATGTTCCAGGGCTTCCTCACGATCCATATGTTTTGCCGTCTTCTGCTGCTCGATCCAGAAATTCTGGAAGTGTTCATAATTGATATTAGTCATATTGATCTCCTCTAGATAGTTTAATCATATCAGTGAAATGATAGGAATGTAAATCAAAGGAGATATGGCGTTGTTGTTTTAGAATACAAAGATCATCAATCACCGGCTATAAAAAGTTCAGATTAACAAATATAAAATGATGAGAGTTTCCGGTTTATAAACCCGGACCTTTTGATTAAAATGAAAAGAGAAAGATAAACGAGGTTTGCAAAGGGAAGAATCATGGGATTATTCGATAAATTTAAGAAAGAAAAAAAGCAGATCCAAGCTGCTGCCGAAAGTAGACCAAAAGTCTTTGAGGATGAATTCAGTGAAGTCCAGACCGGTCTTATTTCTCTCTGCATGGAGTTAATAAGAATAAAAGTTGATAAGGTTTTTGCTTACTGCAGTATTGAAGATAACAGTCAGGCGTTCAACGCTTTCTTTGAGAAAGACGGTAAGATCCTGAAAAACAATCAGGTAGGCGCAAGCATGGAAACTGTAAATGATTTTCTAAGGCTAGGAAACAGTGATCTCGATAAATTAAGAGAAATCTGTGCTACATACGGAAAACCGGTTCCCCGGCAGATCAAAATGGTTTATGATGCAAATACACATGGTTATGACGCCAGAATATCATACGATTCACTTCTGGATGAAGGAAAATCAGCCGGGAAGGCGTTTATGGAATGGCGCAACGAAGTGGAAAACAAGAATCAAGCAGAAGACAGATTCTGATTTTAAGATAAAGGGGATCAGGATGAAAACAGAAGATGTGCTTGCAATGGAAATGATAATGTGGGAAGCGTAATTTATATATAAGGGATACGATATGACTGTCGACACCGGTATGAGGTCCCTTACAGAGAATGCTTTCCTTATCTTTGAGAAGGTGTTCATCACCGGAAAATAGAAAGTATGACGGAAGTCGATCCTGCAAATTCATATTTGTGGGACAGTTCATAATCGTGCAGGTTTTCAAACGTAATTCATAAAAGTGACTTCAGTTCTGATGATTCGGAGCTGAATTATAACTAAAGAGTTATTCAATCGGAGTTTATAGAAGGTAAGATGAGAGAAATCAGTACAAAAGAAGTGGATAAACTGAAGCATTGTCTTGAAGAACTGGCAGACCATCACAACATGGTCTCTGTCAATTTCAAAGGACATTATCCGAAAAGGCCCTTTGATGAAACAATAAGGATTTTTTCTGATGATCTGGAAGAGGGAAAGTCGTCGATTGCGGTTATCGAAGAGGATGAAAAGGTTGCTGGATTCTGTAAGATAGATTTTGACGATGTTGTTGGCATTTTGGAATACCTGGTCGTTTTAGCTGAATACAGAGGAAAAGGATACGGGACTGAGCTGATGGAATGGGCATTGAACAGGTTTGAAGAAAAGGGCGTCCATGATATTGATGTAAAAGTGGCAGATGGCAATAAAGTCATTTCCCTGTATGAGAGATTCGGCTTCAAAATGAATGCCCATATACTGCGTCTATCTCGATAAATTCCAGTTTGTATAGTAGTTCACAATCGTTCACATTTACGAATACAATCCTGAAACAGATTGTATTTTAGATTTCTAATCATCTTGTAATCCGACAGGAATAATCCGGTTTCTTATTTTATAATAGAGATATGCGTATGCGTAAGAAAAAATGGGTCGCCCCATTCCTGGAAAACGAAGACAGATACCTGGTCGAAGGGCACTATGTCCATGAAAACGATCTTCCTTTGCGTGTAGAGATCGGCATGGGCATGGGTGATTTCATCACAGAGTCCGCTTCCAGACATCCGGAGATCTTCTATGTCGGTCTGGAGAAAGAAGAGACCTGTGTCGCGCGGGCGATCAGAAAGGCGATGGATCTCGATCTGGAGAACTTCAAAGTCTTATTAGCCGATGCTGGAAACATCGAAGAGTATTTCGATCCGGATTCGACCGATGTGATCTATCTTCATTTTTCCGATCCCTGGCCCAAAAAGCGCAATCACAAGCGCAGACTCACATATCCGCCGTTTTTAAGCCATTATGCTAAGATTCTGAAAGACCAAGGCATCCTTATCCTCAAAACCGATAATGAAGCCTTCTTCGACGATTCCCTGCTTTATTTTGAAGAGTCTGCTTTCACCTTGCTTGAAACAGATCGGAACTATTATGTCGAAGGGGAACCCATGACGGCCTACCAGGCCAAGTTCGTCAGTGAAGGCAAGCCAATATACTATGCGAAATATGTACTGAATAAGGTATAATGATTAATGTTATGAAAATGATAAAAAAGCTCGCAGTCATCCTCATGATTCTGCTGATGACATCCTGTTCCAGCGTCAAGCAGTATACCGCATACACGATCTATCCGATCGGCTATCTTTTAAACAGGATCGGCGGAAACCGTATCGAACCGATATCGATCCAGACCCGTTCCCTGGTTCAGGTTGCCAATATCGTCGATGACTATGCCGAGATCCTGGAGAATTCATCTGTCCTGTTCCATATCGGCAATCTGGAACCTTATATGGATCTCTATCAGGACCGCATCAAAGAACTGGGCATCGATCTGAGCGCAGGAGACCTGTCCGTTCTCAACTGTCTCTATGAATACAAACGTTATACCCCGATCATCGTCGATGGCAAGGCAACGTATATCGAAGGGCCTTACTATGAAGGCGATGTCTTCGACGAGATCGATACCTATGATCTTGACCCATATATCTGGCTGTCTCCGGGAGCCATGTACTGCATGGCAAAGGATGTATATGAATATCTTTCTTCCAACTATGTGGAACAGTCCGCGTTCTTCGAGGAAAACTACAAGGCTCTGGCTGACGAACTGATCGCGCTGGATGCTTCCTATCAGGCATTGGCGACCAGACTGGTCAAAGAAAACAAATCGATCAAATACGTGGCCATGACCGGCTCTTTCGGCTGCTGGCAGAAAGACTTCGGTTTCCAGACCTATCCCGTTTCTTTATCCAGATACGGCGTCGTTCCAAACAAGGAACAGCTTGAGATCATCAAAGCCAAGATCATCAACGATGGCGTGACCTATATCGCCTATGAACCGAACATGACCGAAGAAATGATGACCGTCTTCAACCAGCTGGAAGAAGAACTTGGACTCAAGAGAGTCACATTGTACAATATCTCATCACTCACCAATGCCCAGATCGAATCAGGCAAAGACTATCTGTCCCTGATGTACGAGAATCTGAGTATCCTGGAGAATATGGCAGTCTCTACCGTGGCGAATACGGTACCTGAACCTGTATATGAAACCGAAACGGGGGATTAAATGAAACTGTTGCTGATCGACGGGAATTCCGTCCTATTCAGAGCTTATTATGCGACGAGCTACGGTAATGTCATGCAGACCAGCAAGGGCGTATATACCAATGCGGTATATGCCTTTGCGAATATGCTGAACAAGGCTTTAAAAGAAATTCAGCCTGACTACTGTGTCGTCGCTTTTGATAAGGGGAAACATACCTTCCGCCATGAGATGATGCCTGACTACAAGGCGGGTAGAAGAGAGACACCGCCGGAACTGGCGATGCAGTTCGATCTGGTGAGAGAGATGCTGGAAGCGTATGATCTTCCGTATCTCGAATTTGACGATATCGAAGCCGATGACATCATCGGTTCTTTGGCAAAGAAATACGATTTCGAGACCTGTATCCTGTCAAGCGATAGGGATATGCTGCAGCTGATCGATGATACGACCAGCGTCTATGTGATGCGCAAGGGCATGTCGGATATTGCCAGGATGGATGAGAAAGCCTTGATGGAAGAGTATGGACTGACACCGAAACAGATCATCGACTACAAGGGCCTTGCAGGAGATAAATCGGACAATATCAAGGGTGTCGAAGGCGTGGGAGACAAGACTGCGGTCAAGCTTCTGAATGACTACCAGAGCTGCGAGGGCATCTATGAACATATCGATGAGATCAAAGGCAAGCTGCAGGAAAAGCTTCTGAAAGACAAAGACTCCTGTTTCCTGTCCAAGATGCTGGCGACCATCAAGACCGATGTCGAGATCCCGAATGATCTTGAGGATTTCAAGGTTCACATCAACAGCGCCGGAAAGAATGCCTTTTATCATAAGTATGAAATGAACTCCTTGATCCGGGAGAACGAGAAAGACGTTCCGAAGGTCGAAGAGAAAGTCAAGACAGTCAGGAAGATCTCTTTATCCTTATTCAAGGAACCGATCATCTATGTCGTGTCGGATGAGTTCTCTTACTATGAACGCAAGATCATCGGTCTATGTTTCGTGAATGAAAATGAAGCGGAATATATCATGTTTGAAGATCTCTTGAAAGATACGGATATCTTGTCTTTCCTATCCGGTGACAGCAAGAAGATTTTCTATGACCTGAAGGCTGTACTGCATTGTTTCGAGTACAATCATCTTTCTTTAGGAAAGAACAATGAAGATATCATGCTGATGGCTTTTCTAGCCAACAACTATAATACCGATCTCAAGACGATCATTAAGAACTACTGCGACATCGATATTCCTGAAATCAAGGACGTTTTCGGGACGATCAAGAAGCTTTTCGAATACAAGGAAGCAGATATCCTCAGCTATCTCAATCGCGTCGCAGTGCCTTTAAAACAGGTCTATGAGCGTCTGAAAAAAGAACTGAAACAGAAAGAGATGGAATCGCTCTACAGCGATATCGAAGTGCCGTTGACCTACGTATTATATGCAATGGAAAATGCCGGAATCGTCTGTGACGGAAAAGAACTGGACAAGATCGCTCTGGAAACCAAGGAAAAGATCGATGCATTGGAAAAGAAGATCTACGATTCCATCGGCCATGAGTTCAATATCGGCTCTCCGAAACAGCTGGCTGAAGTCTTATATGATGAACTGGATCTTCCGGATCTCAAGAAAGGTTCCACCAATGCGGAAGTCCTGAACAAGCTCATCGATTACCATCCTGTCATCGCCTATATCCTGGACTGGCGCAAATATGCAAAACTGTATTCGACGTACGCGGAAGGACTGAAGAAATACATCACACCGGACGGACGGATCCATACCATCTTCTCCCAGACCATTACGGCCACCGGAAGACTTTCGAGCTATGACCCGAATCTGCAGAATATATCCATTAGGGATGATGAATCCAAAGAGATCCGCAAAGCCTTCAAAGCATCCCCGGACTCTTTCCTGATGAGCTCCGACTATTCCCAGGTCGAACTGCGTGTCTTATCTTCTCTGGCAGATGAAGAAAAGATGATCGAGGCCTTCAATTCCGGCATCGATATCCACACCAAGACCGCGATGGACATCTTCGGATTAAGAAGGGAAGAAGTCGGCGATCTGGACCGCCGTCATGCGAAAGCCGTGAATTTCGGCGTGGTCTATGGCATCAGTGATTTCGGACTGGCCAATCAGACACAGTTGTCTTTTAAAGACGCAAAACGCTATATCGACGACTATTTCCTGACCTATCCAAGGATCAAAGAATATCTGGACTCGCAGGTCGAATTCTGTCAGAAGAACGGCTATGTGAAAACCATTCTGAACCGGCGCAGATACATCAATGAGATCAATGATAGAAACTATATGATGCGGGAATTCGGCAAGCGTGCTGCGATGAACGCGTCGATCCAGGGCAGCGCTGCCGACATCATCAAGATCGCCATGATCAAAGCGTTCGATTTCCTGAAAGAAAAAGGACTGAAATCGAAACTGATATTGCAGGTCCATGACGAACTGATTTTCGATGTCCCGGACGAGGAAGTCGAACGGATGAAGGAAGCCATTCCGGAAATCATGATGAACGCCTACAAGATGAAGACGCGTCTGGATACTTCGTTAGCCATCGGAAGAGACTGGTACGAGGCCAAATAATGCCTGAACTGCCTGAAGTACAGACCGTTCTTGACACATTAGCTTTACGGATCAAAGACCGTGCCATTACGGATATTAGAATTTTATATAAGCCCATCGTTTCCTGTTCAGAGAAACGTTTTAAGCAGTCGCTGATCGGACAGCATTTCCGTACTTTCAAACGCAGAGGGAAGTATCTGCTTTTTGAAATGGATGATCTCACGCTGGTATCGCATCTGAGGATGGAAGGAAAGTACTATATCCTTGATGAAAAAACTCCCATCAGTAAACATGACCACGTGATTTTTGTTCTCGATGACGGAAAGCAGCTTCGCTACAACGATGTACGCAAATTCGGCAGGATGGAACTGATCGAAAAGGATGAGGAATATGAGAACTTCAAAGATCTCGGTCCGGAACCGTTTTCGGATAAGTTCAATCTTGAATACTGCAGAGACTATCTGAAGAATAAAAAGACACCGATCAAGACGGTATTGCTTGATCAGTCATTTGTGGCGGGGATCGGAAACATCTATGCGGATGAGATCCTGTTTGCGATGAAGATCGATCCCAGAAGCAGGGCAGATCTTCTGGATGACAAAGAGATCCGGACAATGATCCATGAAACAGGAAGGATCCTCAATGAAGCCATCCAGGCGGGAGGCACGACCATCCGTTCCTATACGTCTTCCTTAGGCGTGACCGGTCTGTTTCAACTGGATCTGATGGTCCATACGATCGACAACTGTCCGATCTGCCATACCAAGATCCAAAAGACCGTGATCGGAGGAAGAGGAACCTATTACTGTCCAAACTGCCAGAAGCTCAAGAAACAGACGAGGATCGCAATCACCGGAAGCATCGGTTCGGGCAAGAGCGAAGTCTCAAGATACTTAAGAGAAAAAGGCTATACCGTTTTCGACTGCGATGAAGAAAACCGGAATCTTCTTGAGAAAGGCAATGCCGGTTATGAAGCGGTAAAGAAGACATTCCCGGAATGCATCAACAATGGGGAACTGGACAAGAAAGCATTGTCTTCTTTGGTCTTCAATGATGCATCCAGAAAGAAAGAACTGGAAGACATCATGCATCCTCTGATCCTGGAACGTCTGAATGAACACAAGGAAGAACTCCTCTTTGCGGAAGTTCCATTGCTTTTTGAAGCCAGATGGGACCGTTATTTCGATCAGAACCTGCTGATCGTTACCAACCAGAAAATCCTCCTGGAACGCCTTAAAAACCGTTCTATGAGCAAATCCGAAGCTCTGCGCCGTCTGAAAAAGCAGATGTCCGTTTCAGAAAAAAAGAAAAGAGCCGATAAAATCATATATAATAATGGTAGTTTACAGGAACTCCATTCTTCTCTGGAAGAATGGCTGCAAGAGATCCGATGCTAGGAAAGGAAAAATATAAGACCGATATCCGCTTAGAACTAACCAACGAACACATGCGTTCCCTGGTTTTTTTCTATGCTCCGCTGATCGGAAATGATGCCCTGGTCCTCTATGAATACTTTGTCCTGAAAGGCTCCCAGCTGTCTTTTGAAGAGATCAATGATGTGCTGACATCACTGAATATTTCCATCGATCTCTTTGAAAAAGATCTTGAACTTCTCAATATATATCGCCTTGTCAAGACACTGAAACAGGAAGACCGCTATGTACTGATCTTCAATGAACCGATGAAGATGCAGGAATTCATCAGAGACGATATCCTGGTCCGTGAATTTATCATGAAGACCTCGGGAAATTACTACCGCAGCATCCTTTCAACGATGAAGAGCCCTGATAACTACTATGGCTATGAAGACATCAGCAAAGTATTATCCGCCAACGATCTAAGCAAGTGGACCATGAACGAGGAAAGCTATCTCGTCAGCAGCAATCCGATCCGCTACAGCTACAATACGTTATTTGATATCAACGTTTTCCTGAAAGATATCTCCTCACTGATGTTTCCTTTGCGTTACCGGACGGATGAAGTTCTGCGTACGATCGCGACCCTGGCAGATCTCTATGGCATCAACTATGAAAAGATGCGTTCCTATGTGGCGACTGCCGTCAACCGCAGCAAGGAAGAGTTCAATCTCAATGAACTGCGCTATCTTTGCATGAAAGCAAGAACCGATTACCAGAGAGTCAAAGAAGATGAATACGATGTGGATTGCCAGACCTATCTGATGAATCTGCAGGATGGCAAGGAAGTCACGGACTACGACAAGAAGATCCTCTATAATCTTGCGTTCAAGTATCATCTGAACAAAGCGGTCATCAATGTGCTGATCCAGCATACGCTGAAGACCTGCAACAACCGTCTGTTGGAGAACTATCTCTATCCGATCGCTGCGGATTTCCATCGCAATGATGTGAATGATCCAGGCAAGGCATTAAGCAGGCTGAACGAAGGACGCCAGCGCGCCAGAGAAGAAGAAAAGGAACCTGTCTACGATGACAGCAGCAATATGGAAATCAGTACCGATGAACTGGATGCGATACTGAAAATGATGGGAAAGAAATGACAAAAGATATTGAAATGATCAAAGACGATCTCTACATGCGTGAGCTTATCGAAAGATATGGCTTTTCAGATGCATATCTCAGTGATCATTACAACAGTTTCTTAAGAGTGCTGGAATCACGCGAGCTGTGCAGGAACTGCAAAGGTCTTGATCACTGCATACAATTATCCAAGGGACAGAGGCTTGCGTTCAGTTTTGATGATATCCTGATGGAAGAGATCGAATACTGTCCGTATGCACTGAAAGTTGAAGAGAAAAGCAATCTCAAGGACAAGTATCTTTACTGCGATATTCCGAACCAACTGTTAGACCTTGATATGAACAATATCCGATACACAGAGAAGCAGGAAAGATTGTATGCGTTGCTGGCAGCGATCCTGCTGAAGAAGAGCCATAAGGGCCTGTACATCTATGGAGACTTAGGGGTAGGGAAGACTTATCTCTGTGTCGCTTTGGCGAATTCTCTGGTCAAAAACAATGAGAAGGTCGCATTCGTAAAAGTTTCTGACTTTTTCTACGAGATCCGCAACAACATCTATAGCAATCCTGAAATTGCCCAGAAGAGTATCAATGCCTTGAAGAAAGCAGACTATCTCTTTCTGGATGACATCGGATCGGAGAGCGTATCCGAATTCATCCGGGATGATATCTTGCTGGGGATCTTGGAGTATCGTCTCGAGAATCAGCTTCTGACGGTCTTTACGTCCAATCTGAGCAAGGAAGAACTGTTGAAGCATTATCAGTATGACCGCAAAGAAAAGTCCAACCTGATGAAAGCAAAACGTCTTTTAGAAAGAATCGATATCCTGGCAGATGATTTTGTCTTAACGGGAGAAAATATGAGAAGGAGAACACAGGTATGATAAAGAAAATAGGTGTATTGACCTCAGGCGGAGATTCGCCGGGGATGAATGCAGCGATCCGAGCAGTCACAAGAACGGCGCTGATGAGCGGAATCGAAGTCGTAGGCATCAAGGATGGCTACAGGGGACTGGTGGAAGGACTGTATGTTCCTTTCAAGAGAAGCTCGGTTTCGGAGACGATCGCGACAGGCGGCACAATATTAGGAAGTGCCAGATTGCCGGAATTCAAGGAAGAAGCGGTCCTGATGAAGGGAGTCGAAAAGCTGAAGGAAAATAATGTGGATGCGGTCGTCGTCATCGGTGGCGATGGTACGTACAGAGGTGCAGCATCCCTGACGAAGCATGGCATCAACTGTATCGGATTGCCTGGTACGATCGACAATGATATCGAAGGTACGGACTTTACGATCGGCTTCGATACGGCACTGAATACGATCGTCGAATGCGTGGATAAGCTCAGAGATACGTCCAACTCGCATCACCGCTGTTCCGTCGTCGAAGTCATGGGTAACCATTGCGGCGACCTGGCGATCTATTCAGGCATCTCCTGCGGAGCGGAAGTCGTGATCACCCCGGAGACAGGCTATGATGAGGAAGCAGTCCTCGAGAAGCTGAAGTATCTGGAAAAACTGGGGAAATCGCATGCAATCGTCATCGTATCGGAGAAGATCTGCGATGTCCAGAATCTGGCAGATAAGATCTCCAAAGCAACCGGTTTTGCGGGCAGGGCAACCATCCTTGGACATATCCAGCGAGGCGGTTCCCCGACACCATACGACAGAGTGCTGGCTTCCAGAATGGGAGCGAAAGCGGTAGAACTTCTGATCGAAGGAAAAGGCGGAGAATGTGTCGGCATCCAGAACAACGAGATCGTTTCCATGCCGATCGAAGAATGCATCTCGATGCCTAGGTCGACCAGGAAAGAATTCTACAGGCTGTTTGATCGGCTGGTCTGATCTGGTTTATTGCAACAAAAAAAGAGAATTTAATTCTCTTTTTTTAATGCATCCACATGGTTCAGGATGACCGGAATCACGATCGGATTCCTTCGCGTTTTCTCATATAAGAAAGGTTCCAGCGTATTCTTGATACAGTTCTTCAGATCGCCGAAGGTGACTTTCTGGCGCATCGCATTACGCAGCGCTTCATAGGTCAGTACTTCCGCTTCTTTGATCAGTGTCTGCGATTCTTTGAGATAGACAAAGCCTCTTGAGACGATACCCGGTCTGCAGAGGATCTTGTTGCTTCTGGAATCAATACAGACGATGACTGCGACCAGCCCGTTATCAGCCAATATTCTCCTGTCTTTTATGACTGAAGTAGACAGACCGGATATATCATTCCCATCCACAAAGATGGCATCCGTCTGTATTCTGGTATTGGAACGGTAGACTTCCCCCTGATGCAGGACCAGGGCATCTCCGTTGGCACAGATGAAGCAGTTTTCTTTTGGTATGCCTGTTTCGATGGCAGACTGGGCATGCAGTTTGAGCATCTTGTATTCCCCGTGCATCGGCATGAAATACTTCGGTTTGATCAGCTGCAACATCAGTTTCTGTTCTTCCTGAGAGGCGTGGCCTGTGGTATGCAGAGAAGTCAAGGCACTGTTTTCCAGGACTCTGGCACCGTTACGCATCAGCTGGTTGACGATGCCGCCGACGTTGATCGCGTTGCCTGGAATGGCATTTGAAGAGAAGACAACGGTATCGCCCGGAATAACTTTGACATACTTATGGGAACCGTTGGCGATCCTGCTTAAGGCAGCTAAGGCTTCGCCCTGCGATCCTGTACAGACAATGCAAAGCTGCTCCGGAGGATACTGATTGACCAGTTCCTGGGAGATGAAGGTATCTTCCGGTACATCGATGAATTTCATATTCTGGCCGATCTCTACAACATTTTCCATGGATCTTCCCAAAACCAGTACTTTTCTGCCATTGTTTTTGGCAGCCTTGATGATCTGAGCCAGACGGTTGACATTGGAAGCAAACGTCGAGATCAGGATTCTGCCTGTGGTCTTGCGCATGATATCGTTGATCGCAGCAGCGACCTGTTTTTCGGAAATGGAGAAGCCATCCACCTCGGCGTTGGTCGAGTCTGACATCAGTAAGGTCACGCCTGCCGCACCGATATAGGCCATCTTCTGGTAATCGGAATTCTGTCCGACCGGCGTTAGGTCGAATTTGAAGTCTCCCGTTTCGACGACTCTGCCGTTTGGTGTGTTGATCAGTACTCCTAACGAATCCGGAATGGAATGGATCGTATTAAAGAAACCGATACGGAAGTATTTCGTTGTGATCGCGGAATCGTCGTTGATTTCAATGACTTCAGTTGAAGCAAGTTTCTTTCGCTCCGACAGTTTCTTTTCGATCAGCGCTTTCGCGAATCTCGGCGCATAGATATTCTTGACTGGGCAGGAAAGCAGAAAGAAAGGGATCCCTCCAATATGATCCTCATGGCCGTGGGTAATGATCAGGGCTTTGATTTTATCCTTGCTTTTGATCAGATGGGTATAATCCGGAATGACATAATCGATTCCCAGAAGTTCATCATCCGGAAATTTGATTCCTGCATCGATGATGATGATCTCGTCATCATGTTCGAAGCAGTACATATTCTTGCCGACCTCGCCTAAACCGCCAAGGGCATAGACCAGGGTATCGTTTTTTGTATCATAGTTGGTGCCATAATAGCCATAAGAAGAAGTAGCCTCAAATGGACTAAAGGCAATATCGTTTATTTTCATATAACCTCCATATTCTGAATTATATTGTTTCTATATTTCTAGAATAATTTTAAATGATTATTAATAATTATTCAATCGGATGGGCATTGTCTTCTTTATGGAACGGATTCTTCTGATCGATGCGGTCATAGAAGAGAATGCCTTTAAAATGGTCCAGCTCATGCTGAAGAACGATGGCAAGATAATCTTCGGCTTTGATCTCGATGTAGTCTTCTTTTAAAAGATCATAGGCTCTGACCTTGACTCTGGCTGAACGGTAGACATAGCCCTGATGCTCGACTTCCACGGAAAGACAGCCTTCTCCTGCTTCCAGATAGGCTTTCTCTACCGACTGGGAGACGATCTTGGGATTGACCAGGGCATATTCAAAGACTTTGTTTCCTTCATCGTCTTTGATGATGATGGCAGTCAGTTTCTTAGGAATGCCCAGCTGGATCGCGCTGATGCCTACGGCAGCCCTGAGATTCTCTTTTTCCGCGATCTCTTCATCAGTCGATTTATCGACGTAGTCCATCATTTCCATCAGAAGTTCCTTATCCTCTTTTGGCACAGGAAAAGAGACATCTTCCGATTTCATTCTGATGCGTTCATCATCATCTTTGATTATTGTGTCATTATTGATCAACATACATCATCATCATATCACATTTCATATGATAAAATGATTTTATGCAAAAAAAGAGTATGATGATCGGCTACAGGATCATTCTGATCGCAGCGATCGTAACTGTCATCCTGGGCTCACTGATGGTCGTTTCAGCGGAAATGGGCAATGGCGCAGGGGATACGCAGTACCTGACGAAAATGATTATCAGGCAGAGCGCATATGCGTCAGTGGGTCTGATCGTTTATGCAATCTTCCTGTGGATTCCGGTCTACCGTTTTCGGACCTATCTGTTCTGGTTCGCCTATCTTGCCGTATTGGCAGCTCTGATCGGCTGCCGCTTTTTTGGGCAGACCAATGGCGCCTATGCCTGGATCCGTTTAGGTCCGATGTTTACGATACAGCCATCGGAATTCGCGAAAGTGCTGATGATCGCTTTGGCAGGCAAACTGCTTTCGGTCGACCGGGGAGAGAAGAATCTGGACAGCTTCAAGACCTATGCGCTGGCCGCATCTGTCTATTTTGTGATCATCGCTTTTGTTCAGCATGACCTCGGTTCGGCTGTTGTGCTGTTTGTGATCTGCTACTGCATGATGCTGATCCCGGGACATAAGCAGCTGAGAAAGATCCAGGGTCTCATGATTTTAGGAGTTCTGATCGCAATCGTGGGAATCGTCTTTTTCATGTCTCCGCCGTTTACGACCTTCCTCAAGAAGTATGCGGATGACTACCGGGTGGCGCGTTTCCTGGCTGCTGCCGATCCGTTCCTTTACCAGTATGACAATGGCTACCATCTGATCATGTCACTGGTCAGTTTCGCCAATGGCGGGCTGACAGGACTTGGCTATGGCAATTCCATTCATAAGTATATGAACTTCCCGAACCCATCGAATGACTTCATCCTTCCGGTCATCGTCGAAGAGACCGGCATCCTAGGATTCATTGCATTTCTGATTTTATATGGATGTCTTCTGATTCCGATCGTCAGTGCTTCATTTAAGACGGAACGTCTGTCTTCCAAGATCGTGATGCTGGGAGTGTTTACGTATTTCATAACGCATTTCATACTGAACATTGGCGGAGTCTCCGGACTGATCCCTTTGACCGGCGTGCCATTGCTGATGGTGAGCTCGGGTGGATCTTCTTTGCTGGCGTCGCTGATCGCTTTGGCCCTGGCACAGAGCGAAATGAAAAGGGCGTCCCAGAAATGAGGATCGTCGCAGGCAAATACAAGAAAACGAACCTGAAAACGCTGGAAGGGGATGAGATCACCCGTCCGACCAGGGACATGGTCCGGGAAGCGCTGTTTTCAAGCATCACTGTACATAATGAGACGCTGTTTCTGGATCTGTTTGCCGGATCGGGAGCCATCGGGATCGAAGCGCTGTCTAGAGGCGCCAAAGATGTCATGTTCAACGATCATAACAAGGAAGCAGTCAGAATCATTAAAGAGAATCTTGCGAAAGTCAGGGAAGAACGTCGTGTCCTGAATCTGGATTATGCAGATTGTCTCAAGAAACTGAAAAACAGCGGATTCGATTATATCTATGTGGATCCTCCGTATGCATTTGCGGAATATGGCAAGGTATTCGAACTGGTCCGTGAATATAATGTATTAAACAAAAAAGGTATAATGATTATAGAAGTCCGAAAGGACACGCAATTGCCTGAAACTCCCGGATATTCCTGTTTCAAAGAAAGAAGATATGGGATCAATAAACTGTTGTATTATCGAAAGGAAGAAGAACAATGACCAAAGCCATCTATCCCGGAACTTTTGATCCGATCACGGTTGGACATCTGGATGTGATCCGCCGCGCCAGCAAAATCTATGACAAGCTGTATATCGCGGTCATGGAGAACCGTTCCAAGCATTGCACATTCACGGATGAAGAACGGAAAGAACTGATTGAGAAATGCATTGAAGACCTGCCCAATGTCGAAGCGATCGTCGGCAGCGGCCTGACCGTCACCATGGCCAAGGAACTGGGCTGCAAAGTCATCGTCCGAGGCATCCGCGCTGTTTCCGACTATGAATCGGAACTGGCCCTGGCCACCGCCAACATGAAGCTGGATGAGAATATCGAAACGATCTTCCTGGTTGCCAAGCCGGAACTGTCCTTCCTGTCCTCCTCGATCGCCAAAGAGATCGCAGCCTTCAATGGCGATATCAGCCCTTACATTCCGGAAAAGATCCTCGAAGAGGTAAGCAAGAAACTCTACAAATAATATGCGATCGTAAGATATGCTTCAGGCATATCTTTTTATATATGTGCTTATGTGGAAAAGGTCTTATCATATATCGTTCCCTGTGAAGATAAGACTGGCTTAATTATTTAGATGATATGAGGCGTCTTTTTTATATATAAATATTCTTTTAAGGTAATGCATTCAATGTGACGCGGTTTTAGCACTTTATTATTGACAGTGCTAACGAATAGGTGTATATTAGCAATAGGTAGTTTAGAGTGCTAAAGGAGGTGAGGCTATGGCATTGACACAGAGAATGGTTGAAATCCTCAAAGCGATCGTGGATGAATTCGTTGCTACAGCAGAGCCGGTCGGTTCCAAAACGCTGGTCGACAAGTATGATCTGCCGTATTCCAGTGCGACGATCCGTAATGATATGGCGACGCTGGAGTCGATGGGCTATCTCGAAAAGCCTCATACTTCAGCAGGGCGTATTCCTTCGAACAAGGGCTACCAGTACTACTGCGAACATCTTCTGAAGAAGGATATGGATGACGAAGTCAAGTATGCCTTAGCAAATATCTTCGACCGCCGTTCGGCGAATATCCAAGATGCGATCAAGGAATCCTGCAAGATCGTTTCGGAAATGACGAATCTGGCCAGCGGCATGCTGGGACCAGATGCCAAGAACCAGACTCTGGAACATATCAAGGTGTTCCAGATCGATCCGAAAACGGCCGTATGCGTATTTATTACGGATACGGGTCACACCGAAAACAAGACCTTCAACTTCCAGGACGAAGTCACGATCGATGATATCGAAACCTGTACGGATATCCTGAACGACCGTCTGAAAGGAACGCCGATCCCGGATCTGCCGGAACGGCTGGAATCGCTGAAGCCGATCCTTACCAAATCGGTACAGCGCTTCGAGATGCTGTATAATGCCTTTGCGGGAGCCTTCGTGAAGTTCGCTTCCGAAACTCTGTACTTCGAAGGCAGTTCCAATATGATGTATCAGCCGGAATATGCGGATATCGAGAAACTGAAGGAACTCACCAAATTCTTCGATGATTCCAAGCTCTTCCGTGCCTTGGTCGACCGTCAGAGCTCCGACAGAGAAGTGGTTGCGGTGACACCGAAGGGAACGGAACTGGTCTGGAAGGATGATATTGCGATCGTTTCGAACGAGATCCATTTATCCGCAAATCCTGAAGATAATGCAAGACTGATGGTAGTCGGTCCAAGACGTATGGAATACAGCAGAGTGGTCAGCCTGCTGGACTTCATCTGTCAGGAGATCGAAGATATGTTCAGTCAGAAAGGATAGAATATGGCCAAAAAAGAAGATAAGAAAACAGATGAAACGGTAAATGAAGCCGTTGAAGAGAAAGAAGAACTGACCGAAACTGCCGATGAGATCGAAGAGATCGTCGAAGACATCAATGAAGAAGACGAGATCACAAAACTCAATCAGCAGATCGATAAATTGAAGAATGATTATGCCAGGGCATATGCCGATACGGAGAATCTGAAGAAACGCCTGAACAGCGAAGCGGAACAGATGCGGAAGTATCGGATCCAGGATTTCGCCAAAGAGATCCTGCCTGTTCTGGATAATCTGGAACGTGCGATGGCGACGGAAGTCAGCGAAGCGGATGAAGCGTTCAAGAAGGGTGTGGAAATGACTTATACGCAGCTGCTGAATGCCTTGAAGAAAGAAGGGGTCGATGAGATCGACTGCCTGAACAAGCCTTACGACCCGAATCTGGCGCAGGCCATCCTGCAGGAGAAAGTCGAAGGAACGGAATCCGGCATCGTCATTGCCGTGTTACAGAAAGGCTATGTATTGAAAGATCGTATTTTGAGACCGGCTATGGTCAAAGTAAGCGAATAAGGAGGAAGAGAAAATGAAAGAAAAAATTATTGGAATCGATTTAGGTACGACAAATTCCTGTGTTTCCATCATGGAAGGTACGGATGTCAAGGTCATCACCAATCCGGAAGGGAACAGGACCACTCCTTCGGTCGTCGCATTCAAGGATGGCGAGATCATCGTCGGTGATGCGGCCAAGAGGCAGGTCGTAACGAATAAAGACTCTGTTTCATCGATCAAGAGAAAGATGGGTTCGACAGAGAAAGTCCATGTGAACAACAAGGATTATACCCCGCAGGAAATCTCCGCAATGATCCTGCAGTACATGAAGAAATATGCGGAAGATTATCTCGGCGAAAAAGTAAACAAGGCAGTCATTACCGTTCCTGCCTACTTCAACGATGCACAGAGACAGGCAACCAAGGACGCAGGAAAGATCGCCGGGTTCGAAGTCGAAAGAATCATCAACGAACCGACCGCTGCAGCTTTGGCCTTCGGTATCGATAAGACCGACAAGGAACAGAAGATCCTGGTCTTCGACCTGGGCGGCGGAACCTTCGATGTCTCCATTCTGGATCTGGCAGATGGCACTTTCGAAGTGCTGGCGACTGCTGGCGACAACCACCTGGGCGGCGATGATTTCGATAATGTCGTGGTCGACTGGATGGTAGACAACTTCAAGAAGGAACATCATGGCATCGATCTGAAAGCGGACCGTATGGCTCTTCAGAGACTGAAGGAAGCAGCTGAAAAAGCAAAGAAAGACCTGAGCTCCATGGTTCAGTCCCACATCTCTCTGCCATTCATTTCCGCGGATGAGACAGGACCTCTGCATCTGGAAATGGATCTGACCAGAGCCAATTTCGATAAGATGACCAAGCACCTGGTCGATCGTACGGTCGGACCGGTCAGACAGGCATTGAAGGATTCCGGCTTAAGCCCAAGCGATATCGATGAAGTACTGCTGGTCGGCGGATCGACAAGAATGATTTCTGTCCAGGAAGCGGTCAAAGCGGAACTGGGCAAGGAACCGAACCGTTCCGTCAACCCGGATGAAGTCGTTGCGATGGGTGCAGCGATCCAGGGTGCGATCTTAAGCGGAAACAACCCGAATGACGTATTATTGCTGGATGTCACACCGCTGTCATTAGGCATCGAAACGCTAGGCGGCGTCATGACGGTCCTGATTCCGAGAAACACCACTATCCCGACACAGAAATCGCAGATCTTCTCGACTGCTGCCGACAATCAGCCTGCTGTCGACATCCATGTCCTGCAGGGTGAACGTCCGATGGCTGCCGACAACAAGACTTTGGGCAACTTCCAGCTAACAGGTATCGCGCCGGCCAGAAGAGGCATCCCGCAGATTGAAGTCACGTTCGACATCGATGTCAACGGCATCGTCCATGTTTCTGCTCTAGATAAAGGCACGAACAAGAAACAGGAGATCACGATCACCAATTCTTCCGGATTATCTGACGCAGAAATTGATAAGATGGTCAGAGAAGCTGAAGAAAACAAGGAAGCCGATGACAAGAGAAGGGAAGAGATCGAATTAAGAAACAAGGCGGAAAGTTTCATCGCTCAGATCGATCAGCAGCTCGAAGCAGAGAATCCGAATGTCACGGAAGACCAGAAGGCTCAGGTCAAGGCATTGAGAGACGAACTGCAGAAAGCCATCGATGAGAATGACTACGCTCATCTGAAGAACAAGCTGGATGAGCTCGAAAAAGCCGCACAGGCGATGGCAGAAGCCATGTACCAGCAGCAGGCAAACAGCCAGGCAGGCCCTGACTACAGCAATTTCACAAACAACGGTTCCACGAATAATAATGACGATGTTGTGGATGCCGATTTTAAGACGAAGCAGTAATAACTGAAGAAAGGAGGTATCATGGCCAACAAACGTGACTACTACGAAGTGTTAGGCTTGTCCAAAGGAGCCAGTGAAGATGATATCAAAAAGGCTTACCGCAAGTTGGCCAAGCAGTATCATCCTGATATCAATAAAGCGCCGGATGCCGAGGCGAAATTCAAAGAGATAAACGAAGCCTATGAGGTTCTGTCCGATCCGCAGAAGAAAGCCACCTATGACCAGTTCGGTCATGCGGGCATGGATGGATTTGCACAGGGCGGATTCTCGCAGGGCTTCGGCGGCATGAATATGGACGACCTGTCCGATATCTTCTCGGAATTCATGGGAGGTATGGGAGGCGGTTTCTCCGGATTCAATTTCGGTTCCAGGTCCTCTTCCAGGAGGACCGGGCCGATCAAGGGAGACAACCGCTACATGACGATGGACATCGATTTCCTGGATGCGGTCCATGGAGTAGACAAACTGATCAATATCAGCGTCGACAAGATGTGCACGTACTGTGACGGTACAGGCGCAGCGACCAAATCGGATGTTGAGACCTGTCCGACCTGTAGAGGCTCGGGAAGAGTCATGCGACAGTCCAGAACCGCGTTTGGTGTCTTCTCCCAGCAGTCGGTCTGCCCGGATTGCAAGGGTTCAGGCAAACATGTGAAGAAGATCTGTCCGCATTGCGGCGGCCAGGGCTATAACAATGTTAAGGAGCAGGTGGAAGTATCCATTCCTGCCGGCATCAATACGGGCCAGCAGGTCCGTCTGCAGGGCTATGGCGAGCGCGGAGAGAACGGCGGTCCCAACGGCGATCTCTATATCGAGATCCATGTCAGACCGCATAAGTATTTCCAGCGCGATGGCAGCAATATCTATATCACCGTGCCGATCTCTTCGATCGATGCGACTCTGGGAGCCACGGTCGATGTGCCTACCGCCTATGGCGATGTCGAACTGAGCATTCCGGCAGGGACTCAGCCGGGCCAGCAGCTCAGAATCAAGGGCTACGGCATCAAGGATATGCGGACATCCAATATGGGAGACCAGTATGTCAAGGTCGAAGTAGAGATTCCTAAGAGATTATCGAGAGAAGAAAAAGAACTCTACGAGAAACTGGCAAACCGCAAAAAAGAATCGGTTTTCGAGAAATTCAAGAAAAACTTTAAGTAGGGTAACACCTACTTAAATAATACAGAGGTATTAGCACTCTTATGATAGAAGTGCCAGAAAGGAGGAACGATGAATCCTGAATTGATGACAGAAAAACTGCAGATGATCTTGATGAATGCGCTGAGCCTGTGCAAGGAGCACGGTCATTCCGAACTGTCCAGCGAGCATCTGCTATCAGCGTTCTTCAATGAAGAAGATATCACGGAACTCTTGGGAAGCATGCATACGGACGTGAACAAGCTGATCATGGTCAATGACACGTATCTGAACAAGCTTCCTTCGAGCAATTCCGTTTCGGAGCCTACAGTCAGCCGTTATGTCGCGGAGGCCTACAACGAAGCCTATCAGCGCTCCAGACAGCGTCAGGACAAATACATATCGATGTTTGATATGTTTATCTCAATATTATTTAATAAATCATCTGTCAGCGAAGAATTACGCAAATACTGTGGATTCTCCAGAGACGATATCGAAGCAAGATATGCTTCAGAAAGGGGGAATACGATGATCAACAATCAGCAAGACGAAAACAATCTCAATCCCTTAAAGAAATACGGACGCAATCTCGTCGAAGATGTAAGAAACGGAAAGATCGACCCGGTCATCGGCAGAGACGATGAGATCCGAAGAGTCATTGAAATCCTGTCCCGTAAGACGAAGAATAATCCTGTACTGATTGGTGAACCTGGTGTCGGTAAGACTGCGATCGTCGAAGGACTTGCCTGGCGTATCTTCAACAACGATGTGCCGTTAGGTTTGAAAGACAAGGACCTGATCGAACTGGATATGGGTTCTCTGATCGCAGGAGCGAAGTACAGAGGCGAGTTCGAGGAACGACTGAAAGCTGTCCTGAAAGAAATCGAAAATGCCGATGGCAGGATCATCCTGTTTATCGATGAGCTGCATAACCTGGTAGGAGCGGGCAAGACGGAAGGCGCGATGGACGCAGCCAATCTGCTCAAACCGATGCTGGCAAGAGGTGAGCTCAGATGTATCGGAGCGACGACCTTCAACGAATACCGCCAGTACATCGAAAAGGATGCCGCATTGGAAAGAAGATTCCAGAAAGTCAGTGTGGATGAACCGAGCGTCGAAGATACGGTCTCCATCCTGAGAGGACTGAAAGACCGTTTCGAAGCGCACCATGGCGTACAGATCAAGGATGATGCGATCATCGCCGCCGCGGCACTTTCAGACAGATACATCTCCGACCGTTTCCTGCCGGATAAGGCTATCGACCTGATCGATGAAGCCTGCGCTTCCACCAGAGTGGAAATGGACTCCAAACCGCAGGAACTCGATGAGATCAGCCGTAAGATCGATACTCTGGAAATCGAAAAGATCTCACTTAAGAAAGAAGAAGACGAGAAAGCCAACAAGCGTCTCGCAGAACTGGAACAGGATCTCGAAGAACTGAAACAGAAGAGGAACGTTCTCGAAGAACGCTGGTCCAAAGAAAAGGAAGATCTCAAGAGAAGCAAGGAAATCAAGGAAACCCTGGAAAGATCCAAGCTGGAAATGTCCGAAGCCCAGAACCGGGCAGACTACGAGAAAGCATCCAAGCTGCAGTATGAAACCATTCCTGCTTTAGAGAAACAGCTGAAAGAATTGAGTGAAAAGGAACAGGAAGGAAGGATGCTGTCGGAAGTCGTCGATGAACAGAGCATCGCCAAGGTCGTCTCGAAATGGACGCATATCGATGTCTCGAAACTCATGTCCAGCGAAAGAGAGAAACTCCTGAAACTGAAGGATCAGCTCTCGATCCGAGTGGTCGGCCAGGATGAAGCTTTGACTCTGGTCACGGACGCAATCCTCAGATCCAAGGCACAGATCTCCGATGTCAATCGTCCGATCGGTTCGTTCCTGTTCCTGGGTCCGACCGGCGTGGGTAAGACGGAAGTCGCCAAAGCTTTGGCGGAACAGTTGTTCGATGATGAATCCAAGATCGTGCGTATCGATATGTCCGAATACATGGAAAAATTCAGCGTCTCGAGACTGATCGGCGCGCCTCCTGGCTATGTGGGCTACGAAGAGGGTGGCCAGCTGACGGAAGCGGTCAGAAGGAAGCCGTACTCCATTGTACTGCTCGATGAAATCGAAAAAGCCCATCCGGATGTCTTCAACATCCTGCTGCAGATCCTGGATGACGGAAGAATCACGGACTCCAAGGGTGTGACGGTCGACTTCAAGAATACGATCATCATCATGACATCCAATCTGGGCAGCGAATTCGCATTCGAAAAAGATCCGGAAAAGAAACGGAAAGACTATGACGAGATCGTCAAGATGACCTTCAAGCCGGAATTCATCAACCGTATCGATGAGATCATCATCTTCAATCCTCTCGATCAGGAAATGATCCGCAAGGTTGCCCTGAAGTTCCTGAACATCTTCAAGAACAGACTAAAGGAATCCGAGATCGAACTGACCGTGACAGATAAAGCTCTGGATAAGATCGTCGAATGCGGTTTCGATGAAACCTACGGAGCGCGTCCGATGAAACGCCATATCCAGCGTGAAATCGAATCGCTGGTGGCGAAATACATCCTGGAGAACTATGATGTCAAAAAGATCACTGTGGATGTGGAAAACGACAGTTACGTCGTCAAAGAAACAAAATAATATAAGAAAGGCTTGTTTGTAGATGAACTTGTCAACAGAAAGTAGACAGTTCTAAAAAGTCAGTCTGAAGCCCTGTGAGAGCGTATGCTCCGCAGGGCTTTTGTAATTGAGCTTATACATGGGTCTTTCGTAGTTGTAG
>JAFRVK010000008.1 GCA_017441765.1 Erysipelotrichaceae bacterium | reverse complement strand
TGATGATCGATTTCCTGGCAGAACTTATCAAAAACCGACTGAAAAGTAGTTTATAATATAGACATGGCAGCACGTAGAAGACTAAGAAAACCGGTACTCATCGCTTTGATGATTTTTCCTTTGGCTCTGATTCTGAGCTTGTTTCTGTTTTTCAACAACTGGCATTTCTTCGGAGTGAAATCCATCCATGAAGATGCCCATAAATATAAGACGAGACACTGTCTGGCGTTCTATCCTCAGGCGGAAGATGGAAAAGCTTATGCCAAATCATTGTGCAAGGGCGTCAAAGATGACAAAATCTATGACTACAGTCTGGTTCCTTATGGCGATTATTATCTGGTCAGCTACGGAAACGACCTGAAGTATTTCGTCGACAAGGATATGCATAAGATGGAGATCAAGGAACTGACCGAGGATGCGAAACTGATTCTTATCGATTATCTGCGCTATGAGATCAAAAAGAATGATCCTTCCAATTACTATAATTCTTCGTACATTACGAATATCGATATCGATCATGTGGATTTCGAAAAGATCAGCTATCAGCTGGAAGGAGAGGAACTGAAGGTCGATTTCACGGAATATGGCTATCAGTCTGCGATCCCGTTGAAATATCTGCAGGATGCGCTGAATATGAATCTGGGCTATCCGTATGAAGTCTATCGGAAACCGATCTACATTTCCGATATTGAGGAACATCCTATCCTTTGTCTGACCTTTAATGACGGACCGGATTTCGCATATGAGAAGGGGGTCTGTACCAGCGAGAAGATCGTCGATCTTCTGAATAAATACGATGCCTGCGGAACCTTCTATGTCTTAGGCAAGAATCTGGAGAACCGGGAAGTCTGGGCGGATTATCAGGCCTATTATTTCCTGACAAGAGCGATCAACCGCGGACATGAGTACGGTTCCTTCACCCAGAACCGCTATGACCTGACGACACTGGAAAAAGAAAAGATCTCTCAGGAGATCATGGGACCGGCGGACTATGCCAAGTCCTTCCTGGACTATGAGATGAAGACCTACCGCCCGATCGGCGGAGAGTTCGATGAACAGGTTTTATCACAACAGCCGTTGCCTGCCATCTTATGGAGCATCGATTCTCTGGACTGGATGTATGACAGCGGACAGGAGGTCTACGACGAGATCATGGGCATCCGCATCGATCCGGGCGATATCATCGTCATGCATGACATCTATGAGGAAAGCTATGATGCTTTAGTGAAACTGCTGCCGGTACTGATCGATCAGGGCTATCAGTTGTTATCGGTAACGGATATGCTGAATGCGTACGATATCGATCTTACGACTCTGAAGTACTGTTACCATTCCGGTTATTACGAATGATTTTGTTTAAATATTCTGTATATTCATAAGCGATGTCTTCATCGCTTATTTTTATGTCTGTGCCATAGCCCGTCAGTTTCGCAAACAGGACCTCGTTGACGCTTGCTTTAATGGAAAAGCCATTACGGGTGAAGATGAGATTCGGAAAATCATCCTGCAGGCGGTTGCGTAACGATTCGCTGTCATTGAGGATGAGGAATCGGATCGTCTGCGTTTTTGAAGAGTGGTACGCATTCGTACTTTCGTTGATCAGACTGATGATCCTATCGCGGGAGATCATGAGGTCTTCATCGTTTTCTGTCATCTTGATATCATCGATATGGTCGAAGCGCAGATGATAGATCTTTTCGCTTCCCGGATAGTGGTAATAGAGATAATAGTGCTCGTTCTCGCGATATAAGAAAAGGGGAGCGATTTCTTCATTCTGGTGCTTTTTTCGGGTGATCATGACCCTCTTGTGATTGCGTATCGCTTGCAGGGTATCTTCCAGGCGGTGGATAAAATACGTCTTCAGATGATCGTTCGTGTATTCCAGCTGTTTCAGATCATGAACTTCATATTCTGAGATGAAGGAATATAGTTTTTCTTTCAGTTCATCCACAAAACGGTCATCCAGGTCTTTTAAAGAATTCAGGGAATCGATCAGGATCTTTATTTCTGCCAGAGAAAAAGGCGCTTCGCTGAGATAATACTGACCATTGTCGTTCTCAACGATCAGTCCGTATTCATCGAGAGAACGGAAATCATCATAAAAAGTCTTGCGATTCGAGACATGGATCTCTTTCTGATCCAGTTCATTCATCAGTACGCTGATTGCCTTTTTATGTTCGGGATCGGTCTTTTTCCTTAAGATTCGGACCAGTTCCAGGATACGCTGCTTATTCATGATTCCATTATATACATGTCCGAAAAAACGGACAATAGATATGATGATATGTTTTATCCTGTAGTCAGGAGGTAAGAAAGATGAAAAGACTTGTGATGATCGATCTGTGGCTGCTGATGATCGGCTGGTGTCTGTTTCTGAATGGCTATTCGCTTGCAGGTGAGGCTGCCATGGCGATGGCCTGTCTGTTACCGCTGATCCGAAGAAGAAAGCCCTCTGTATTCGTGATTCTGATGGCTGTCTGCATGTATTGGCTGATGCTGAAGGCATATCACGATTCGGTTCTGAAACTGTATTTTCGGGACTTGCCATATCTATTATTCTTTGTTTGCTGGAATACGGTCATGATCTATCCGTGCATGCGCTCAATGAAACATCAGCACATCCTTCTGTTCTTATTTTCCGGGTTTGCAGGTGCAGCATTCATCAGTCTGATGATCTTGCTCATACCAGGCGGAGACTATACACTTATAGGCAAAGACAATCTGTTCCTGCTGGTCTCTTTCATCTTCTTGCCGCACCTGATGACGATGCTGATGGCGGTAATCACAAAACTACCAATGAGGCATCTTCAAATAAAAAAGGAAGCATTGCTTCCTTAGAATTTCTCTATCTCATGGATCAGCACTTCCATGATCTTGTCCTGCGGGATCGTTTCGACGATCTCGCCTTTTTTAAACAGGATCGCGCTGTCTTTGCCTCCGGCGACGCCGATGTCGGCCCGTTTAGCTTCCTGCGGTCCGTTGACCGGACAGCCCATGATCGCGACTGTGATATCCTTGTTCACATTCTCCAGATATTCTTCCATCTGCTTCGTGATCGGCAGCATGTCATACTGTATCCTTCCGCAGGTCGGGCAGGAAATGAGGTTCGGCACATCTTTTCTTAAGCCGCAGGCACGGAGCAGTTTCTTTGCGACTTTGATCTCTTCGACAGGATCATCGGAAATGGAGATTCGTATCGTATCGCCGATGCCATCCAGAAGAAGATTTCCTAATGCCATAGAAGACTTGATTGCGCTGTTGAGAAGTCCGCCTGCTTCCGTCACACCCAGATGCAAAGGATAGGGGAAGGTCTCGCTTGCCAGACGATATGCTTTGATGCATTCCAGGGGATCCGATGACTTGAAAGACAGACAGATGTCATGGAAATCCAGCTCTTCCAGGATCTTCAGATGATCCCTGGCAGAAGCGATCATATTCTCCTCAGAGTGTTCATATTTCTTGTTCAGGCTGCCTGCATTGATACCTATTCTTATCGGGACATTTCTTTCTTTACACAGTCCGACGATCTGCCTGATCTTGCTTTCATCTTCGATATTGCCGGGATTCAGGCGGATCTTGTCGGTTCCGGCTTTGATCGCCGCAATCGCCAGATCGGGATTGAAATGGATATCGCAAACCAAAGGGATATGGATCTGTTTCTTGATTTCGCTGACAGCGTTCGCATCTTCCATATCAAGGATCGCGACTCTGATGATCTCGCAGCCCGCTTCTTCCAGTTTATGGATCTGTTCCACGGTTGCCTGGACATCTTTTGTCCTGGTATTGGTCATCGACTGGATGATGACTTTATCCTGTCCGCCGATCTGTACATAGCCTACAGTGATGGCTCTTGTTTCTGTTCTTTTCATAGCTTCATTATAGAATAAAAAGCTTTAGATTTGTTTCTCTAAAGCTTGAATGACTTCATCGATCTTTGTTTCATCGCCATTGATGATCGCTTCTCTGACGCAGTGATCGATGTGGTTCTTCAGGATTTTATTGTTGGCTTTCTTCAGCAGGGCTCTTGTCGCCATCAGCTGATCGGAGATCTCCAGACAGTAGCGGTCTTCATCGATCATTTTGATGATGCCTTCGAGCTGTCCCTTGGCGATCGAAATGTACTTGCGTACGTTCTCCTGTTTAGTCGCCATTTTCGATACCGGTTACCGTATAGCCTGCATTCTCGATCGCTTCCGTGATCTGTTCATCGGTAAGAGCTGTTTCGTTCAGAACAGCTGTACCTTCTGATAAAGAAACGATCGGATCGGCACCTAATGCTTTCAAAGCATCGGTCACGTGCTTGACGCAGTGTTCGCACATCATGCCTTCGATTTTAACGGTTTTGTTCATAGTATGTATTTCCTCCTTTTTGATTCTGTTGATTCTTAACGCGTTGCTTAATACAAAGATGGAACTGATGGACATCGAGAATGCTCCGATCATCGGATTCAGGGACAGTCCGAACGATCGATAGAACAGGCCTGCAGCCAGCGGAATGAAGATTGCATTATAGAAGAGCGCCCAGAAGAGATTTTCTTTGATGATGCGCATCGTCTTCCTGGCAAGTTCGATCATGAAGGAAACATCCAGGATGCTGTTGGTCATCAGGACGATATCGCTTGTCGCCTGGGCGATGTCTGTGCCATTGGCGACCGCAAAGGAGACATCCGCACTTGACAGGGCGATCGCATCATTGACGCCATCGCCGACCATCGCGACTTTTCCTTCCTGTTTTTTGTTCAGGATCAGGGTATTCTTGTCATTGGGCGTGACGGAAGAGAGGTATTCGTCGATATGAAGCTTCTTTGCAATCAGGGAAGCGGTGATCTCGTTGTCTCCCGTGCACATGATTGGCGTGATGCCTTTTTTCTTCAGGCTGTCGATCGCAGTCATGGAACTCTCTTTCAGAACATCCGCCAGATAGACGATACCCAGCAGCTGATCGTTCTTTCCGACCAGGATGAAGGAATAATTATTCTCTGCCGCATAGTCGATATCTTTCTGATCATATCGAGCATATTTGCTGACGAGCTTCAGGTTGCCTGCATAGTACGTATCTTCCTGATGATGCGCAAGCAGACCTTCTCCGGAGATCTGCTGATAATCATCGAACGGGATACTGCCATCTTTGTAGATCTCGAGGATGCTTCGGGCGATCGGATGATCCGATTTCTTTTCCAGCGATGAGATGACTTCTTCGAATCCATCTGCGTATTTGCGGACTTCGACGATCTCAAGCTTGTTTTTGGTGAGCGTGCCCGTCTTGTCCAGGACGACATATTTCAGGTCGCCGATGACTTCCAGGACTTCCGGATTCTTGATCAGGATCCCGTTGCGTGCGGCATTTCCGGTCGCGACCATGATGGCGGCAGGAGTCGCAAGCCCCAAAGCGCACGGACAGCTGATGACCAGGACAGATAAGGCAAAATTCAAAGCGGTTTCCAGGTTTCTGTTTGTAAGATACCAGATCAAGAAAGTCAGCAGCGAGATTGCGATGACACCGAACACAAAGTAATTCGAGATCTTATCCGCAAAGCGTTCGATCGGGATCTTTGCCATCATCGCCTGTTTGGTCAACGAAATGATCTTGGACAGGGTAGACTGATTGCTGTTCTTGGTGATCCTGACTTCGATCTCGCCATTGATATTGACGGTACCGCCGATGACTTCATCATCGACCGTTTTTGTCTGTGGAACGGATTCTCCTGTGATCATCGATTCATCGATGGAACTGCTTCCTTTGATGATGACGCCATCCTGGGGGATCGATTCTCCGGGTCTCACGGAAACGATGTCTTTGACTTTCAGTTCATCGATCGGGATGATCGTGACCTCACCATCTTTGATCAGATTGGCCTGCATCGGGATCAGGGTCGCAAGTCCCCGGATCGTTTTGGCTGCTTTCTTCTTATTGCTTCCTTCGATGTATTTGCCGATCGATACGATGACCAGAACCATGGCAGCTGTTTCGAAATAGAGGTGGAGATGCTGATGATTCCCGAATAATACATAAAGGGAATAGATATAGGACACGAAGGAAGAAATCGCTACCAGCGAGTCCATGTTGGGCTTGAGATGTTTCAGGGCATTGAAGCCGGAACGGTAGTAGCGCAGATTCAGAAGGATGACGATCGTCGAGAGGATCAGCTGCACAAATTTTCCCCAATCCGGAATCATGATACCGAACATATGTCCCATGGAGAAAAACATCAGGATAAGTACCAGAATGCTTGATATGATCATGATCAGACGGCTTTTATCGATCTCGTTGGTCTTCTGTATCACGAGCGTATAGCCCAGATCGCTGATCCGCTTGGCCATGATTTCTTCACTGGTCTTGTTTTCATCGAAAATGACCGTTGCTTCGTTTTCCAGAAGATTAACCTTGGCATCCTGTACGCCTTCGATCTTCTTGAGACCCTGTTCGACGGTGTTCTTGCAGATGATGCAAGTCATCCCTTTCACTTCATATGTCTTTTCCATAAAATACCCCCCATGGGTATTTTCATTATAGCATTCCCTTCCTGTCGGAACAACAGAAATGAAACAGACTTGCAAAAGATTTTAAATTAACAGAGACTAAAAGCATGAATCGAATCAGTGATGAATTCTATCCGATGATCTTTAAACGCAAGTCCTTTCATGCATTTAAAGATCCAGCTACCAGAAAAGCATACCGCGACGAATACGGCATCTTTGAGGATGAACTGAAAGAGATACAGAAGAGTTACGATTCTCTTGTACCGCTGTATCCGGGGATCCGTACGGCGATGCGCATCGCGGAGAATGAAGAGACAAGCTGTGAGAGAGGACAGGAGAAGGTCCTGCT
>JAFRVK010000042.1 GCA_017441765.1 Erysipelotrichaceae bacterium | reverse complement strand
GTTTCTCCCAGAAGGAAGTCTGTGGATACATTAAAGTGCTTTGCAATCTTAATGATATACCCGTCACCGCGCATCTCGGTCTGGCCTTTCAGGTAGCGGCTGAGCGCACTTTCAGATAGACCGATGATGCCTGCCAGCTCGGCTTGGGTGATGCTGCTGTCTTTGATTAAGTCCTGGATGCGCTGCCGCGTATCGCCGGGAAGCCAGGTCTTTGCCATCTGTTTCTCACCCCTTTATTCCATCGGTTGATGATGGATCTGTCTAATAATTCTCCCGATCTTCCAAAATGATATTCAGCATCTGTCTCGGTGTTACGACATATGGCTTTTCCGGGAAATGCCTGATATTGCCGGTCACCAGATAAGCATCCTCTTCTTTCCGTTCTTCCATGACGACTTCATAAAAGACTCTGTCTTTCGGATCGGGCAGTTCAATATCGAGTTCTTCTGCATCGACATAAAGCCCCCTTTGATGAAATGATGACAGGATGTCTTCGATCAGATCTGAGGGGAGGTGGAACTTCGGGCGTGAAAGGACTTCCCGGTATTCCTTTTCAATTGCGTCATTCAGGACCGGTATGATCGGACCGTCGAATGCCAGGTCGATGATACTGCCCGGGACAGAATGATGCTTCAACATCGCTGAAACGAGGACATTGGTATCGATTACTGCGTAGTATTTCATAGGCGGTTACTTCCTCGCTTCAGCTATTTCAGCGTTGATCTCATCCAATGACATATCGGAAATACCATACTCCTCGGCAATCCGGCTTGCTCTCTGCAGGGCGCGAATGCCGGGGTTTTGTTCTTCTTCCAGCTTCATACTGAAGGGAATCCCGTTTTCCTGATTCAGTCTGGACATGCACATCCGAAGGTATGCCGGAAGTGACAGTCCCAGCTTTTCAAGGATCTGAACGGATTTCAGCTTTTCCGTATCTTCTGTTCGGAATTGAACCAGTGTGCTTGCCATTTTCTTTACCTCCAATTGCAGTGAATGTGTCTTTTCCCAGATTCAGTATATCACATATAGGCATCAAATGCAATCAAATGATTACACAGATGCCAGCGATTGCGTTTTTGCAATTTTTCCTCCGTTCACTCCTCCCAAATCCCAATATCGCCCAATTTTTCAAGTCCGCCGGTTTTCCTCCGTATAAGACATCAGGATCAAGTATCCAAATAAAATACAGGAGGAACCAGACTATGGCAAAGAAGAAAGAACACAGATACGTGGCCCTCTACGAGAGGCTCAGCCACGATGACGAACTACAGGGCGAGTCGAATTCAATATCCAATCAGAAAAGGATCCTCGAAGACTACGCCCTATCCCATGGGATGACTTCCTTCCGTCACTTTACCGACGATGGGATCTCCGGCATCCGCTTCGACAGGCCAGGATTCCAGGCTATGATCGACGAGGTCAAGGCCGGGAACGTGGATGCCTGCGTTATCAAAGATATGTCCCGTTTCGGAAGGGATTATCTTCAGGTCGGCACCTATATGGAAGTCCTCCGCAAGAATGATACCCGCCTGATCGCGCTAAACGATAATGTAGATACGCTGAAGGGTGACGATGAGTTCACTCCGTTCCGCAACATCATGAACGAATGGTATGCCAGGGACACCAGCAAGAAGGTCCGTTCCGCGTTTCAGGCTAAAAACCTTGCCGGGAAACATACCAGCAGTTCTGTCCCATACGGATATCTGAAGTCAGAACAGAACAAAGACCAGTGGGTGATCGATCCGGTGGCAGCTCCTATCGTGAAGAGAATCTTCCAGATGACGATGGAAGGAAAAGGCCCGTACCAGATATCTCAGATCCTCTCGGATGAGCATATCGAGATCCCGGCTTACTATCATCAAAAGCTTGGAATCGGTCTATGGCAGACCAGAGAG
>JAFRVK010000041.1 GCA_017441765.1 Erysipelotrichaceae bacterium | reverse complement strand
ATGCGACGTCCTATGACCGAAATTGTGATATCGTCATACACGATGACCTGGTCGAAACCTTCAGACAAATCAAAATATAGGGTCTCAATCGAGACCCTTTTTCTTATCTGATAAAATGTGTAACGTTTTCCTTTTCAATGACAGGCTCTTCCAGCTTGTCTTTGACCATTTCGCGCATCTTGAGATAGTAAGCCATATTTCTGCCCAGATTGCGCATCGTCTGTAAGCCTTCCTCATCTTTTCTGACGTCTTCCGGAGTAAAGCCATGGGTATCGTTCCAGTAGGTCGAAGTGATGATGATCATCCCGCTGATCGAAAAGAACTTGCCGATCGCATCATTGCTGGTAAGATTGCCTGCACGGCGTGAATTCGCGATACACGCTGCCGCTTTCAGATTCAGCGATTTCTTATGCGGATATGAGTAGAACAGACGATCCAGGAAAGACATCAGTGAACCGCTCGGTTCCGCATAATAGACCGGTGTTCCTACGAGCAGGCCGTCACATTCATCCATCAACTGATAAGTGTCATTCACAATATCTTTTTTGATGCATCCTTCATGGGTTCTGTGACAATAACCGCAGGCCATGCAGGATGGACAATCCGCCGGCACATTCACATAGACCGTTTCAATTCCTTCTTCATTCAGGATCTTCTCGACTTCATGCAAAGCCGTATAGGTACATCCCTGCTTATGCGGACTGCCATTGATGATCAGTACTTTCATTTATCGCTCCTAGAATAATATCGTTGCATCGATCGCCTTGAGCCATCTTGCGTATTTTTCTTCGACTTCTTCATGAGGCATCTTCGGTTCATAAACCGTCATCTCTTCATCCGCGAAATCCTCATAACGATAGAAATCCACCGCCATACCCGCAAGTCTCGCCGCGCCTAAAGCTGTCGTCTCCGCCAGTTCCGGCTTGATGACAGGAATCTCCAGAATATCCGACTGGAACTGTACCAGCAGCTTGTTGACGCTGGCACCGCCATCGACCTTGATGGATTCGATCTTTTCACCAAGTTCTTCTTCCATGATGCGAATCAGATCCTTGGACTGATAGGCCATTGCTTCGATGCAGGCACGGATGATATGTTCTCTGCTGGTACCGCGGGTCAGACCGAAGATCGCTCCTTTGCAGGAATCGTTCCAGTATGGAGCTCCCAATCCGGTAAAGGCCGGAACGACCACCACCCCATGGGAATCCTCAACACTGGCTGCCAGTTCTTCGCTGTCTGCCGCAGACGTAAAGAACTTCATCTCATCACGCAGCCACTGGATCAGTGAACCTGACACGAAAATGGAACCTTCCAATGCATATTTGACTTCATCCCTGATCTTCCAGGCAACGGTAGACAACAGTCCAAAACGGGAAATGATCTCTTCCTCTCCGGTATTGACCAGAATGAATCCGCCCGTGCCATAGGTGTTCTTGACATCACCCTTCCTGAAGCAGCTTTCTCCAAACAAGGCAGCCTGCTGGTCACCGACCAGTGCACAGATCGGACAGGTATGATTAAAGAAGTGTCTCGGGTCGATGTTCCCGAAGATACCGGAAGTATCCTTGATTTCCGGAAGCATCCTTCTCGGGATATTGAAAACCTTCAAGAGTTCTTCATCCCAGTTCAACGTGTGGATATTGAATAATAACGTTCTTGACGCGTTCGTCACATCCGTCGCATGGACCTCGCCGCAGGTGAATCTCCATAACAGGAAAGTGTCGATCGTACCGAACAGAAGATTCTCGTTCTCCTGTGCCCCTTCCACACGATCCAGAATCCAGCGAATCTTTGAAGCGCTGAAATATGGGTCCAGAACCAGTCCGGTCTTTTCCTTAAAGAACGGTTCAAGGCCTTTTACTTTAAGATCATTGACGATATCAGCGGTCTGACGGGACTGCCAGACGATCGCATGATAGATCGGAATGCCGGTGGTCTTATCCCAGACGACAGTCGTTTCACGCTGGTTGGTGATACCGATCGAAATCACCTCTTCCGGCTTGATCTGACCGCCATCAAAGATCTGTGCCATGACCGCCAAGGTAGACAGCCAGATCTCGTTGGCGTCCTGTTCGACCCAGCCCGGATGCGGGAAGAAATTCTGTATCTCTTTCTGGGCAACTTTCACAACTTTCTGATCACGATCAAAAACGATAGCTCTGGTGCTGGTCGTACCCTGATCGATCGCTAAGACGTATTTCTTCATATGATTGACTCCTCGCATTAACATTTACATTATATAATAAATATAGAAATCGGAGGATCGATTATGAAAGAAACACTAGTCATATTAGCAGCCGGGATGGGCTCAAGATACGGAGGCCTCAAGCAGGTCGATGGTGTAGGAAGCCACAATGAACCGATCATTGAATTTACGATCTATGATGCGATCAGAAGCGGTTTTAAGAAAGTTGTACTGATCATCAAGAAGGAACATCAGGAGATTTTCGAAGAATCGCTGGTTTCAAAGATCAGGCCTTATGTCGAAGTCGAATATGCTTTTCAGGATCTTTATGATCTTCCTGAAGGAATCACAGTACCGGAAGGAAGAATCAAGCCTTGGGGAACCACGCACGCATTGCTGTCCTGCCGGGATATCCTGAAAGAAGATCCGTTCGTCGTATGCAATGCCGATGATTTCTATGGAAGGAATGCGTTTGAAACGATCATCGACTACTTCCATAACGGCATCGATGATGAACACTACTGCATGGTAGGCTATGAGCTGCAGAAGACTTTAAGCGATCACGGAACGGTCACTAGAGGCTACTGCCAGAAAGACGAAAATGACGACCTGACTTCCATCAAAGAGATCATGAACATCCGTTGGACGGAGGATCATCAGGGTGTCGAATTTGAAGAAGATGGCGAATACAAGCCGATTGCTGCCGATGTGCCGGTATCGATGAACTTCTGGGGTTTCACACCGAATGTGATCAGACAGCTAGGCGAGATCTTCAAAGAAGAACTCCCGATCGGAATCGAAAAGAATCCGCTGAAATATGAAGCCCTGCTTCCAAATCATGTGGGCGTCCTGGTGGACCGCGGTCTGGCAAAAGTCAAAGTCCTGACTTCCAGCGACAGCTGGTTCGGTGTCACCTACAAGGAAGATCGGCCGATCGTCGTACAGAAGATCCAGGATCTCAAAGACAACGGAACCTATCCGGATATCCTGTTCGAATAAATCCAATAAATAATCATCACATAAAAGAAAAAAGCGCTCCAATGGAGCGCTTTCACGTAATCCCAAGAATTAACGCTTCGAGTACTGAGGAGCTCTACGGGCACCCTTCAGACCGTACTTCTTACGTTCTTTCGCACGAGAATCACGAGTCAAGAATCCTGCTTTTTTCAGCACAGGTCTCAGATCATCACCTACTTCAAGCAAAGCACGTGAGATGCCGTGACGCATAGCGCCAGCCTGACCTGTCAGTCCGCCGCCATAGACATTGATGAAGACGTCATACTGACCTTCAGTTCCTGTCTCGACCAACGGAGATTTTACTACCATTCTAAGAATTTCCTGTGGGAGATACTCTTCCAGAGTCTTTTCGCCGACCATGATCTTGCCTGTGCCAGGTGTCAGATAGACACGAGCCACGGAAGATTTACGTCTTCCTGTTCCTTGATAAGTTACATTTGTTTTCTTTTTAGGCATTGAAATTCTCCTTACTTAAGCTCAATTGGTTTTTGAGCAGCGTGAGGGTGCTCATCACCTTCGTAAACAAATAAGTGAGTTCTCATCTTGTCACCCAATTTGTTGTGCGGAAGCATGCCTTTGACAGCTTTTTCCACCAACTCGACAGGATAATCTCTCTTCATCTTACCAATAGATCTGGCTTTCAATCCTCCCGGATACATTGAATGGTGATAGTAGGTCTTCTTGTTTTCCTGATCGCCTGAATAGACGACCTTTGCTGCATTGATAATGATCACATTATCGCCGCAGTCGACATTCGGTGTGAACGTTGGTTTGTGCTTTCCTCTTAAGATAGCTGCGCATTGGGTCGCCAGTCTACCTAAAGTCTTACCGCTCGCATCAACGACATACCAGTCTTTTTTGACGTCTGCTGGTTTCAGCATAGTTGTTTGACGCATATTTTCTCTCCTTTGTAGTTTTCCGGGGCTACAAGTTGATAAATAAGGCAATGACTATTATATGATATTTCGGTAGGAAATTCAATAAATATTTAATAAATATATAGGCACTTTTATTTGAAAGTCACACGGATCCTGACGATCTCTGCGATGGAATCTGTGCGCATATTGACGCCGAACAGGCCGACACCACTGGTGACAATATTATACAGATTCTCATAGCGTTTCATGCCATAGGCATTGTCCCAGAACAGATGGATCGTCCAGGTTCCCGGCCACATCTGTCCGGCATGGGTATGACCGTTGAGATACAAGTCGGCAGGATACTGAGACAGGATCAGGGAATCGCTTGGTTCGTGGTCAAGAACGATGATCGGCTTGCCGGCGTCGGCGTCTTTCATGAACTCTGAGACATCAGCTCTTGATGTATGACCGAAATTGATCTTCTCTTTATCAGGACGTCCGTAAAGCTGGATATCTTCAATGCGTGCCCATTGATCATACAGGGTCTTGATCCCTGCTTCCCTGACAAATTCCACCATTCTCTCATCCGCCTGTACGACGTGTTTCTCTTTATTCATCCAGCTGAAGGTAAAACCCAGCAGGATCTTTTCCTGAATGTCGTGGTTGCCCCAGATCGCATAGGTTCCGTAACGGCTCTGGATCTGCTGAAACAGTCTGATCATTTCTTCCGGGTCTTCGATCGCTTCATATTCGTTGTCAAAGATATCTCCCGCGATCAGTACCACGTCGGGATCCTGCCGGTTGATCAGTTCGACCATTTCTGCTACCTGTTTCACCGTGATATTGTAGCCCAGATGCGTATCCCCGATCAGGACGATGTTCAGTTCATCAAGAACAGAATCTTTATCGACATCTACCTCATATTCTGTGACATGAAGATCATGTGCGTTCCGGATGCCGTAAAGGCTCATGACAGCTGTAAAAGCAACGACAGTCAGCGCCGTAAGATTCCTGGCAAGCTGTTTGGAATAACGCTTTTTCAGAACAGGGCGAAGCATGAAATAGATTATGCCGCACATCAATAGTGCCAGCACGAAATACAGCATCACTCCCAGCCAGTAGAAACCGATGCGGATCAGCGTTCTCTTGCATCCGCCAAGCATCGCACTCATATCCGAAGGAATAAAAAAGCCGCCCAGTATGGCGAGCGGACCGCCAAAAAGGAACACGGCAGCAACGATGGTTAGATAGCCCAGATGTACGGACTTAAGATAATTTCTGACGATCCTGAAAAGGATCATCAGAACGATCCACATGACAGGAATCAGAAAAGCACCGATCATTGACGGCCTCTCTGATCGATGCGATAAGATACTTCCTCGTAATCCGTGATACCCTTGCCGGTATTCGGATTCTTCTGGGAATAATAGGTATCATAGCCAAACGCCAGCAGCAGGAGGATGCAGATCAGAACTTTCAAAGGACAGCTGATCTTTTTCAGTCTGTTGTCTATCAGTGGCGCCAGCACATATACGGCAGCCAATCCTCCGATCATGAATACAGTCAGTCCTTCTGCACAGATCCTGCCGTTCAGATTGATGAAATAACCGGAATAATCCCACCATTTCAGACCCTTGGTCATCTCCAGGAACCAGGAACCGAAATATTCTACCGTCCCGCACAGCAGGATCATCAGCATCGCTTCCAGAACCGGATTTCTGCGATACCTGAACAGCAACACCAGGATCAGCACCGCACCGCTTCCATAGATCGGCAGCCAAGGACCGTGCATGACGCCCCGGTTGACAAATCGTCCGTCATTGATGATATGCAGCAGGACCTCCCACAGCCATCCTACGAAACTGAATGAGAAAAACATCAGAATGATCGAAGTCAGTGAATAGCGGCGCAGATAATGAACCTGATCGCCTTTCTGATCGTTTCCTGATGAATATGGATTTAACCGATCCGGATACTGTCTCAGATTCAGGATCTGGTGATAGTCATCGATCGCATCGGTCTCTTCGATGGCGGCATTGTAGAGATCCTGATCCTCATCGTTCCTGTAGATGATTCCCAGATGATCCTCCACAAAACCGCGCAATCCGTCGTGTTCGAGATCTCTGACATCCAGGTCATTGGTCATCATCTCTACGACATCCGCATATTTCTCTTCGATATAGCTGTAGCTTGCTTTCTGGGCAAGATAATCGTCATTCAGATTGTTCACATAGGAGATGCCCTCGATTTTGGCCATCTTGCGTAAAGCGAAATAATACTGGCAGATCGTCGCTTCCAGATACGGGTTCGTAAACAGGATGTCGCTGATGCCCAATGTAAAACGGCCCAGGATCAGCCACGGCAGGAACGTCAGTCTCATCTTGAACAGATCAAAACGGTAGCCATAAACCATGCGTCTGGACAGCTTGATCGCTTCGGAACGGTCGATTCCCGGGTTCTCTGCGACGATATACGGAATAAACATATAGTTGTATCGGGCGATGATGCCTCCGATAATCGTGAAATTCCATAAGAACTGATAGACGTTGACGATAAAGATCGTTGTACAGGCTTTGAGCCACTTTTTTGTTTTAAACAGGAAAAGGAACCGTGAGGATTTCGTGACATCATACTGATAGGATTCCATAAAGATCCTGCGGTAAGCGATGCTATAGAAATGCTTCACAAAAGCGATCGCACCCATGACGATCATCGAAGCAAAAATGATATTGAGATCAAAAACCACAGACTCGGTGGTGATCAGAGAATGGATCGTCTGTATCGCTAATGAGAAGAAACGGGCATTGCTGATGCGGTTGACCAGAGAAGAGAAGATCCCTTTGCGTCTTCCCAGTTCCAGCTGTCCGATATGTGTCAGTTCCCCTTCTTCGTTGTATTGGAGTGCCCCACTCAGATCGATGCCAAACAGTTTATTGAGAGCGTCACCAATCGAAGGAACGTCGATATACGTCGTACCGGCATCGACCACATCCGTAGCCTCCTTGATGGAAGAAGTATAGGTACTCGCAGAAATCGAATAGCTGTAACTGCTGCCTACGATCGCAGCGATCAGACAGGCGATCACCAGAAGCACATAATGCTTCTTCAGCATCCCTTTGGCTTGTTTCTTGAAGTGTTTCCTATCAAACATATCTTTATTATATTACAGGCGACCTAAAAAACCGCACAAAGCATAAAAAAGATGTATCTGCAAAGATACATCTCAATGGCGTGCAAATGTATTCAGATATCAGACCGAGGTATCGCTTCCGCATTCCGGACAGAATCTGCCCGTTACCGGAGCGCCGCAGACCGGACAGTACGCTCTTTTATGTGCTCTGGTCTGCTGTATCCTCTTGTCTTTCGGCCACATGACTTTATAAGAAAGATGATAGGTTTCTGTCTCTTTTGCCTTGACATCCACTTTCTTCTCTAAAGTTCCATAATCCTTTTCCAGTTTCGCACCGCCAAGATCCAGTGCTTCCACTGTGATATCTTTATTCTGAGAAACAGGAAGCTGGTCTTTCAGAAGGATCGTGATATCATCATCGGACAGATTCGTGATCTTGGTCTCATACTGATGTTCGACCACTTTCTGTGCTTTAAGCAGGGTCGTGGAATTCTTCTTGGCAAGTTCCTTATATGAGACATGGATGCGTTCTTCTTTGCCCAGAGTGATATCCACTTTCTCTTTGGTCATATCCGGATCGAGATAGATGCTCCCGGTATAGCGCCCCTTGAGATAGATGCCTGCCTCGACCGCATTGAGGATAGGAAGATCCGCGGTCTTGATCGAAGCGACCAGATAGGCATGCGGATCGGCTTTCGGAACGGTCACGATATTGTATTCCGCAGGGATCACATACTTCTGCAGATCTGCCATCGTGCCCTTGTTTCCCTTTAAAATATCGCGATTGCCTGCCAAAGCATATTCGGTCATCGTCTCATCATTCTGGACCTCGGCTTCCTGTGTTTCCATCCGCATCATTGGCGCTTCCGCTACTTCTTCGGCAACCATCGTGTCTTCCAGATCCATAGACATTTTCATCCCCATCGGAGCGGCAGCTCTTCCTGATGCCTTGAACAGGTTGACGTTGTTTTCCTGGATATTCAGATACAGAGGCAAGAGTTCAGGCAATACGTCATTGGTCGAAGGATCTCCGGTAAACAGCGAGACTTTCACATCGTTCCAGTCTTCATTGGTATCTTCTCTGATCTCGCCTCTCATGCGGATCTCAATTTCTTCTTCCTTTTCGGAACGGATCTCATAGACCGGATTCCAGCCTGCAGCTGTCTCATGGTAATGCAGCTCACATGCGAAAGTCCCGTCACGATCCGCAGTCACATCCGCTACCAGTACCGGCAGGCCTTCCTTCTGGAGTTCTTCTTCAACTTCCTTCTGCAGATCCCGGATCTCTTTTTCCAAAGCGATGATCTCTTTATGAAGTTTCTCCATGCGTTCCGGAAGCTTTTCGATATAATCCTGGATCTCGGAAGCAGATACGTTGTCATGTCCGGTAAAATCACCGTTGTTCTGCCAGAGCGTCAGCTGCATCTCTTTGACTTCGATCTGTTTCTGCAGCAATGCGATCTTCTCCTGCAGTTCCCTGGAATGCACATTCTCCTGATCCGCTTCTTCAAAACGCAGATTTGCGCAGGATACGCCTTCCTCGATATAGAGACGTGCCGTATCCGCAGAAGCGCTGTTTGTCAGACCGTGCACATAAAGCGTCTGCGTTCCTTCTTTCAGTTCTGTCTTTCCCGTTCTTACGACTTCCGCTCCGTTGCGGAAGACATTTACGGTCTTTACCTGTGTCAGTAAATCAGCCATTTCTTACCTCCTCATGTCCTGTCTGTACGATCTTTTCAAGCGTATCCGAAGCTGCCTCCAGACGGTCGAATCCTTCTTCCTCTTTCTGGTCATTCAAAGAAGCGAATGCAGCCAAGATCAGATCGAACGTCTGCATCAGTTCCGTTCTCGCTTTTTCTTTCCGTTTAAGATCCTGGTCGTTGCGATCCAGTCCTCCAAATGTTTCAATGATGCCCGTCAGCATCGGCATATAATTCATATACAGCTTGCGCAGCCTGTCATCATAGCCTGCATCCGATAAGAGCTGTTCCGCTTTCTGCAGTTCCTGAATCGTTTCAATGATACGGCTGCAGACTACTTCATCCTGAATGTTCCTTAACTGATTGCGCAGCGATGCCTGAAGTTTCTGTCCTTCCTCAGCCATGTTTTCTCTGAAGATATAGGTATTCAGACGGAACTCCAGATTGATTTCATCCCTGGCTGAAATATGATCCAGGAATGCTGCGATACGCTGATATTCCGCAGGATCTTCGTTATAGACTGTTGCCAGAGACTTCTTCTCTCCCTCTTCCGTACCGACCATCAGATTGCGGATGCTGGCCTTGCTGTCATGGCCTTCTTTGCTTAAGATGAGATCATCGATCAGCTTCATCTGCCCATGGGATTCCAGATATTTATTGATATTGACTAAAGAAAAGGTTTTCTTTTTCTTCTTTCCGTCTTTGTCTGTATAGTCATACTTCAGATAATTGTCTCTGACCACCATGCTGGAAGAGACTGAAGGGTTCTTTTTCATGGCGATCGCTGCCATAATGAAACCGAACAGCGCCAAAGCAGCCAGCACATAGATCGAAATCACAAACAGTGAAGTAAACAGATCCTTGACCCCCTGAAGCGACATGCTGATGCCGGTAAGCGATGAAGTCAGCACAAAAAGGATCAGCAGCAATCCGAATATGACAGCTCCGGCCCCGAATACAAGCCGAAACAACGGCGAAACACGCTCTTTTTCCTTCATACCTACATTATACCTTCACTCATATAAAAACGCACCAATCCCCTCAGGATTGCCTTACAGTACATGAAAAAGGTGATCTCTAAGATCACCTTAAACTCTTTAACAGTTCCTGTAAAACCTTGCTTCTTGTGACGATCCCCATGAACACTCCGCGGTCATCGACGACCGGTACGAAGTTGTGATCAACGATCGCATTCACCAGTTCATCGATATGTGCATCCACCTTGACCGGCGTGACATAGTCGTTACGTATCAGTTTCTTGACCTGTATCTCCTCCAGCTTCTCCAGTGAGAATTCTTTCTCATTGACGATATGCCACAAGATATCTCCTTCCGATATGGTTCCCAGATATTCGCCGTGCTTGGAGATCAGGGGTATGATCCGATAGCCATGGGCTCTCATCTTTTCCATGGCCTGTCGGGCATTCATTTTTTCATCTAAATATGCAACTTCTTTTTTTGGCGTCAACAATAGCAATACATTTGTCTTTTCCATACTTTCATTGTAAGCAATGAATATGAAAGGTTTGTGATAAATCAGATCACGATATTGACGATCTTCCCTTTGATGACGAAGTGCTTCCTGATCTCGTGCCCCTCGATGTATTTCTGGACATTCTCGACCTGCAAGGCCGCTTCGTACATCTCTTCTTCGTTGGCATCGCTGTGGATCATGAACTTGCCACGCAGCTTTCCGTTGACCTGGACAGCGATTTCCATTTCCGCCACTTCCAGTTTGGCAGGATCATATTCCGGCCAAGCACGGCTCTCCAGATCCGTTCTGCCCGTCAGGATCTCATATATCTCTGCGCAGACATGTGGAGCGAATACTGAAAGCATCTGGATGAAGTTCAACGCATATTCTTTATAAACTTTGCCTTCCTTGTAGCAGTCATTGATGAAGATCATCATCTGTGAGATCGCGGTATTCAGACGCAGATTCTCGATATCTTCCGAGACTTTCTTCACCAGGAAGTTGTAGGAATAATCCAATACGCCATCGTTCTCTTCCATAAGTTTGTCTTTCTGTTCGATCAGAAGACGCCAGACCCTCTCCAGCCAGCGATGCGCACCTTCGATGCCCTGGGTCGACCATGGCTTGTCTGCTTCCAGCGGGCCCATAAACATTTCATATAATCTCAAAGTATCTGCACCGTACTGTTCTACGATATCGCTTGGATTGACGACATATTCCGGATAACGCTTGCCCATCTTGATGCCGTTGGATCCCAGGATATAACCCTGATGAACCAGCTTCTGGAATGGTTCCATGCAAGGAGCCAGACCTTTGTCATAAAGGTAATTGTTCCACATGCGCGCATAAAGCAGATGTCCTACAGCATGTTCCGGACCACCCACATAAAGATCGACAGGCATCCAGTGCTTCAAAAGTTCCTGATCCGCAAATTCTTTGTCGTTATGCGGATCGATGTACCGCAGGAAATACCACGAAGAACCGGCAGAACCAGGCATGGTAGAGGTCTCTCTCTTGCCTTTCTTCCCATCATATTCGACATTGACCCAATCCGTTGCCTTATCCAAAGGAGCTCCGGTCTTGGATGGACCATAGTCGGATAATTCAGGCAGGATCAATGGAAGATCTTCATCCGCAAGGACACCGATCGCGCCATCTTCATAGTGGATGATCGGAATCGGCTCGCCCCAGTACCGCTGACGCGCAAAGATCCATTCCCTTAATTTATAGTTGACCTTCTTCTCGCCGATCCCCTGTTCGACCAGCCAGTCATTCATCTTATCCAAAGCTTCCTGCTTATCCAGACCATTGAGGAAATCGGAATTGATATGCGTTCCATCTCCCGTAAAGGCTTCCTTGGTGATATCTCCGCCCTCCAATACAGGAATGATGTCGATGCCGAATTTCTTTGCGAAATCATAGTCTCTTTCATCATGCGCAGGGACCGCCATGATCGCGCCTGTTCCATAAGTCATCAGGACATAGTCGGAGATCCAGATCGGGATCTTCTTTCCGTTGGCAGGATTGATCGCATAGGCTCCGGTAAAGACGCCGGTCTTGTCCTTGTTCAGTTCGGTACGTTCCATCTCGGACTTCGATGCACAGGTTTCCTGATAGGCTTTCACTTCGTCTTTCTTATCCTCGGCCGTGATTTTATCCACAAGAGGATGTTCCGGCGACAGGACGCAGTAAGTTGCTCCAAACAGCGTATCCGAACGTGTCGTAAAGACTGTGAATGTTTCATCCGTTCCATCCACCTTGAAATCGATCTGTGCACCGATGGACTTGCCGATCCAGTTGCGCTGTATCTCTTTGGTCGATTCCGGCCAGTCGATCGTATCAAGATTCTCCAGTAATCTTTCCGCATACGCAGGAATATCGATGATCCACTGCTTCATATTCTTACGGACGACTGGATAGCCTCCACGCTCAGATTTTCCGTTGATGACCTCATCATTCGCCAATACGCAGCCCAGTTCCTCGCACCAGTTCACCGGCATCTCGATGCACTTGGCATAGCCATCCAGAAACAATTGCTTAAAGATCCATTGTGTCCACTTGTAGTAAGCAGGATCACTGGTCGAAACGACTTTGGACCAGTCATAGGAAAAACCCAAGGTCTTCAGCTGTTCCGTAAAATGTTCGATATTCTTCTCTGTGAAGATCGCCGGATGATTTCCCGTCTGGATCGCATACTGTTCCGCAGGCAGGCCGAACGAGTCAAATCCCATCGGATGCAGGACATTGAAACCTTTCATTCTCTTGTAACGGCTCACGACATCGGTTGCGGTATAGCCTTCTGGATGACCGGCATGCAGACCGACGCCTGATGGATACGGGAACATATCCAGCGCATAGAATTTCGGTTTGGAAAAATCATGGAGATCCGTCTTGTAGGTCTCGTTCTCTTCCCAATGTTTCTGCCACTTCTTCTCGAAACGTTTAAAATCAAATACACTCATAACTAGGCTCCTTAATAATAAAAAGGTGATCACAAGGGCGCTGTTGCGCGGTACCACCTTTATTTTTCACTCTAGATCTTTATCGCAGGTCCTACGTTTGGTCTGCCATTTCAAGCGAGTTCATCTTTTCTCTGTACTGATTTTCACCATCCACCAGCTCTCTGTAACAGTTCCAAGACTACTACTCTTGAAGACCACGCTATTATCTTATCATTTTCAAACGATTATGCAAATATCCATCAGTCATTCTCATCCAGCAGTAGCCTGACTTCAGCTTTGTCGCCCACAAGTTTTTTGAGCTGTTCCCCCGCGTCTTTTCCTCCGACAAAGGATCCGTAATGCGTCGGAATGACGGTCTCCGGCTGAATGATCTCGATCAGCCTGGCGGCTTCCTTGACATCCATCGTGAATTTTCCGCCGATCGGGATGCAGGCGATATCGCAACGGATCTTGCTGTTGTCGTCGTTCAGATCGCAGTCTCCTGCGACATAGACGCGTTTTCCCTCGATTGTCACGATATAGCCAAGATAACCCTTCTCTTCTGGATGGAAAGCGGAACGTACATTATATGAAGGAAGCGTGACCGTCTCATATCCTTCCACTTCCGTTTTCTCATACGGATTGAGCGTGATCACATTCTCTCCACCCAAAAGATTATACATGCAGTCAGGTATCACATACACGGTATCTTCTTTTTCGACTTTCGTGATATCTTCGATGGAAAAATGATCCGGATGATCATGAGTAATGAAAATGATATCCGCATCATGCGTTTCTTCTTTGATCTGATAAGGATCGAAATAGATCACCTGATCCGAAATGATCCTGATGCTGGACTGACTGTTGACCCTAATTTCCACGCAATACTTCCTTTGCCGCATTCATCTGCGTATCTTTTTCGATATTGTTCGCCATTTCCCGGTTGACTTCGGAAATGATGGTTTCGAAGGTCAGGGCATCGATGATCGGTGTTGCCTCAAGATTATTGTCGGTTTTGAAAGAAACCAGTGCATCCGCAAAACTCTGATCGAAATAGCCATCTGTACGATCTACATCATAATCCAGATAATCCAAAGCCATTTCTGCCGTCTGGATCACGGAACCGACAGAATCGAACTCATAGGTCTCATCTTTGTCTAAAGCATAGTAATACTCATAATAGATATCCGGCATTCTGACTTCCACATCCGGAACGACACCTGTTCCGTGGATGGAAACGCCATTCGGGGAATACCAGTAGTAGGCAGTCATCTTCAGTACGCCGTCGTTGTTCAACAGCCTGTTGGTCTGAATGACGCCCTTGCCGTAGGTAGTCACGCCAACCAGCGTCGTATTGGGGTGCTGCTCCTTGAGACAGATCGCCAGTACTTCTGCTGCGGAAGCGGTATTCTCGTTGATCAGGATGACGATATCCTTGAAGTTATCATAGGTCTTCCTGCATGTGGTCACATCGACCGTTTCCAGCCCTTTTGCGTCCTTCTGCCTGAGATAGACCTGTTCATTTCCGATAAACAGACCGCTGATCTCTTTGACCGAAGACTGATATCCGCCGCTGTTGTCTCTCAAGTCGATGATGATCTTCTCGACTTCCGTCCACTGATTCAGATACGTCATGCATCTGCTTCCTGAATCCACCCCGAAACTGTTCAGTTCCAGTACGACATAGTCATTCTCTTTATATGCGTAAACGGTGCTGTCTACCGGACCTCGGATGATCGGTACATCGATGATCTCTCCGCCTCTGAGTACGCTGATCACGACTTGAGTTCCTTCCTCACCGATGACCCGTTCTCTGATATCTTCGGTCGTCATGTCGTCGATCGGTTCGCCATCGATCGCCTTGATGATATCCCCTGCTTCGATTCCTGCTGTTTCGGCAGGAGAATCCTTGAATACCTTCTTGATCAAAGCAATGTCATTGACATAGGAATACTCGACTCCGATCCCGACATAATTCATATTGATGCTGGTGGAGAACTGATCCATTTCAGCCGCCGACATATAGGAAGTATACGGATCATAATCAAACGAAGTCATCCCGTACAACGCCCTGTCTTCCAGTTCCTTGGTCAGATCCTCATAATCCTTGCCATAGAGCCAGTAATGATCCATCAGATATTCGATCTCACCCATCGTATTCTTGCTGTCAGCCTGATAGGACGGATGCTTTTTCTTCAGAATGAAATAACCGCCCAATATGCCTGTCACAAAACAAAGCAGACACAAAAAGAAGATGAAAGCGATCTTCCAGCGTTTCTTTCTTCTTTCCTGTCTTTCTGATTTCAAAGGCACTTTTTTCAGATCAAAGTAATACTCGTTGTTTTCTTCCATAGCTTATCCTCAAGGCAGATACCATTCCGGATTCAGGATACATGGAGCACCCTGGCGGAAGGATCCGTCATCGTAGTAACATCTGTTATTGTAGGCTGTCGCTCCTCTTCCTACCGAGAAGGTCGCATTCCAACCCATGGCCACATAATCCATCAGATAACCCGCACCCAGGTAATACATCTCGATATGGCAATGCGGACCGGTTGAAGAACCGGAAGAACCTACGGTTCCGATGATGTCATCCTGCAGCAGATAATCGCCATAAGAGACATCAACACGGTTCAGATGGAAGAAGATGATGCCATAGACCTTGCCATTGACTTCGCACATCATATAGACCTGATTGCCTCCGCCTGAGATCCAATAGCCGCAGGCACTGCCCAGATAGCCCGGATCACCGCAGGAATCGTCAGCACGGATGATGATGCCGCTGGCAGGCGCATGGATCTCTGTCCCTCTGCTTGCCGCATAGTCGACACCCAGATGCCATCTTCCATCGAGGAAATCCGGCGAATAGTTCCATACGGTCGCAACGATCGTCGAATTATGGACAGCCGCCACAAAACCGGCGCTGGTCACACCGACTTCCCTTAATATCGACTGCAGATCTTCGAACGACTCATAGATGTTGTCGCGTTCTTCCGTCATCGTATCCAGTTCCGACTGGATCCTGGCTTCTTCTTCTTCGTAAAATTCCTGCATCGCCAGCAGTTCCGCCTGACGGGCTACGATTTCCTGGTAGTTGGCATCCAAAGTCGTTTTCGCTTCATCCAATTCTGCCTTGTCATCGCTTAACTGCTTGATGACATCCAGCAGTTCTACCCGGTCATTCTGATCCTTGGAAACGATCGCTTCGATCCCGTAGACTCTTGAAAGCATATCCGAGAAGGACCTGGAACCCAGGATGAATTCCAGATAGCCATTGAAATGCATCGTCTTCTGAGCCTGCACCATTCTTGAACGGACACGGCTGTTCAAAGCGTCGACTTTCTGTTCATTCTGCTCGATCTGCACTTCCAGAACCGTAATTTTCTCTTTCAGTTCATCGATCTCTTTCGCCAGCTTGTTGATCTGTGCCTGCATGCCTTGAGCTTTCTGGGAATACTCACGTGCCAGTTCGGTCGCTTTCTCACGGTCCGCTTTGGCAGCTGCGATCTGTTCCTCGATCTCCTTGATATTGTTCTGGGTATTCTGGGCGATTGCAGAACAGGCTGCCCTGTCCTTATCTACGACACACTTTTCGTAGTCGGATTTTTCTTCGGTCTCATCATCTTCAGCCAGAATAAAACGGGCATCCGCAAAAACAGGAATACACAAGAAACCAACAAGAATAACACACAGGATCTTCTTCAGCATCAGCGTATCGCTCCCAGGAAACGGCAGACCGAAATATACGAGCCAAGATAGCCGACAATGACTCCGATCGCCATTAATGCTGCACCTAGATATATAACGAAAGGCATGATCGGAACCAGAGTGATGACACCGGCAATAACGCCGTTCGTATAAATATATAAACGATAGTAACCGTAAATAAGCAAGGCTACAGGAATGAGTGAACCAAACAGTCCGATAATTATCCCTTCCACCAGGAAAGGCGCCCGGATATAGCCGTTTCTGGCTCCCACATTGCGCATGATCCAGATCTCGTCTTTTCTGGCGGCAATCGTAATCTTGATCGTATTGTAGATGAGATAGACCGCCAGAGCCAGTAAAGCCAGGATGACGATGCCCCCGATATTCCGGATCGCCTGAAGGATGCTGATCAGGGTATAGGTATTGGATCCTCCATCCTCAACGGAGGAGATCCCCTGAATCGTCATGATGTCGCTGCGGATCTTCGACAGTTTGCTTGGATCACTCAGATAAATGATGAACGCATCATGGAACGGATTGTCTTCCCGATACAGTTCCGAAAACTCTACCATTTCCGGATAGGTTTCACAGTAATAGTCAAATTCCTGGTCCTTGGTACGATATTCGACCCGGTCAATGCCTTCCATGCCCTTGATCTGCGTCTGCATCGCCATGATATCGGACTTGTTTTCGACTTCATAATCGATCAGTGCAACCATGGAGATGGACTGTTCGATCTCCTGTGTCAGAAAAGCCATATTCAAGGCAAAAATCGCAAAAGCGCCTACCAGCAGCAACGTGATTGTAATCGCCGAAGCGCTGGAAACAGCCATCGCAAAATGACGCTTTACACCGATAAAGCCTTCTTTGATATGACGGAAAAAACGACGGATGAGTTTCATGACTTATCCTCCGCATTCTTGTTTAACGGGAAAGTGACGCCTGTTTCTTCATTCAGGACAGGAGTCGTTCCGGTATAGTCTTCGATCAGGAGATCTTCCTGTTCCACCAGGATCCTGGCTTGCGCAAGAGATGTTTCGATACGTCTTTTGATCGCTTCATAGGAATCTTCTTCTTCTGTTTCAGGAACTGCTGCTTCTGTATTGAATCCCACAGAGATCGTATCCTCGATCGGAGTGACTGTTTCTTCTCTGACGACAGCTTCTTTTTGTTCAGGCTCCGTCACAGGTGTTTCTTCCTGAACCGGTTCCGCCTCGGAAGTTTCTTCCACGACCGTTTCAGGAACCGCTGTTTCTTCCTCATCTGTTTCTTCGTTTACAGTCTCCGCTGTGTTTTCTTCCACGACCGGCTCTTCTATGACAGTTTCAGGAACGGTCTCTTCGATCACGGTCGTTTCTTCTTCAGCTGTAGCTTCTTCTTCAACTGTTTCTGTCACCGTTTCTTCCTTCACGGATTCTTCTTTGATTTCTGTTTCGGAAGCTGTTTCTTCCTTCTCTTCTGTCACATCAGCTTTTACAACCGGATCCTTGACACCGAAAGTATCGCTCACCACATGGCCCGCTTCGATCCGTATCGTACGCTTCGGATGTTTCCTGACTGTCGAGATCTCGTGCGTGACAACGATGATCGTCGTCTTTTCTTCTTTGTTGATCTTTTCCAGCAGCGAGATCATTTCATCCGTCATGTCCGGATCCAGGTTCCCTGTCGGCTCATCCGCAATGATGATCATCGGCCATTTCGCCAAAGCCCTGGCAATCGCCGTACGCTGCTTCTGACCGCCTGAAAGCTGATCCGGCTTGGAATTGGATTTATCCGACAGATCGACCATTTTCAGGACCTCTCTGACCCGTTTGCGCAGCTTGTCCCTTGGCGTATCCAGAATCTCCAAAGCATAGGCCACATTCTCAAAAACCGTTTTCTCCGGCAGGAGACGATAATCCTGGAAGACCACACCGATCTTTCTGCGATACAGGTAGACTCTTGACTTTCTCAAGCGTCCCACATTGACGCCTGAAACCATGACCTTGCCGCTGTTTGGGACTTCCTCGCCATCCAGCAGTTTCACCAGCGTCGTCTTGCCTGAACCCGTCGGTCCCATGATATAGACGAATTCCCCGTCATTGATCTTAAGACTGACATCATGCAACGCACGGGTACCGTCTTTATATTTCTTAGAAACGTTAATCAGTTCTATCATACTTATCAAATTATAACATTATCATCAGCATGACTCAAATAAAGATACGAAACAAAATAATCACCAAAAACACACAATATGATGTTAGAATGTATTTATTAGGAGGTGGGGATATGAAACTCATACTGGCGATTATCTCAACGGATGACACGAAAGCGTGTATCTCTGCTTTAAATAAGGCATCTTTCCATGTCACGCGTCTGGCTACGACCGGCGGCTTCCTTTCTTCAGGAAATACCACGCTGATCATCGGCTGCGAAGACAAAGAAGTAGAGAAAGCGATCGAAATCATTGGCAATGAATCGCAGAGAAGAAAAGAGGCTGTTCCATCTACGATCTCTTCCGATATGTCCAATCTGGTATCTTATCCGATCGAGGTCGAAGTAGGCGGTGCAACCATCTTTGTCTTGAATGTGGACGATTTCCGTAAACTCTAATAAGAACTAGAAATAGTTCTTTTTAAAATATGAACAGTTTCAGAACAGGATTGAAGAATGCGATCCCTATCGGTTTAGGCTACTTTGCGGTAGCTTTTTCCTTAGGCATCATCGCCAGCAACGCGGGGATCACTGCCTTTCAGGGCTTCCTGACTTCCTTCCTGGTCAATGCTTCGGCAGGAGAGAATGCGGCATTCATCGCGATCAAGGAGAATGCGTCCTACCTGCAGATGGTCATCATCATGATCGTCAGCAATATCCGTTATGTGCTGATGTCTTTCGCCTTGTCACAGAAGATCGATCCTGGGATGCCTCTGATCCGTCGTCTTGTATTGGGTTTCTTTCTGACAGATGAATACTTCGCTCTGGAGATCGCACAGGACGGCTATGTGGATCCCTGTTACATGTATGGAGCGATCTCTTTTGCTTCGCCTTGCTGGGCATTGGGAACGGCTCTGGGCATCATTATGGGCAACGTCCTGCCGCTCAATATCGTCAGCGCCTTATCGGTGGCCCTGTATGGCATGTTTATGGCGATCTTCGTCCCTGCCTGCAGGAAGAACAGGATCATCGCTCTGCTGGTTCTGTTAAGCTTTGTCTGCAGTTTTCTACTGTCCCGTTTCACCCCATTATCAGAAAGCTACATCACGATCATCCTGACATTGCTGATCGCAAGCCTTGGAGCCATCATCGCTCCGGTGGAGGATGAAGATGCATAACATCTATCTCTACATCCTCGTCATGGCGATCACGGTCTATCTGATCCGGGTACTGCCGTTGACATTTATAAGAAAGAAAATCAAAAACCGCTTCATCCGTTCTTTCCTTTACTATGTACCCTATGTTACATTAGCTGTCATGAGCTTCCCTGCCATGATCGATGCGACCGTTCATCCTTATTCTGGCATCATTGCTTTTCTAGTGGGGCTGATCGCTTCCTATAAGGATCTTGGTTTATTCAAGGTGACCGTCCTGTGCTGCATCACGGTGCTTATCATGGAACATCTGTTCTGAGCATTTCACCTGTTTTTTAAGTTTAGCCATTATAATAAAAGCGTGGAGGAAAAATCATGCAAATAACAAACGATATCCGCTATGTCGGCGTCAATGACCATCAGGTCGATCTTTTCGAAGGACAGTACAGAGTCCCGAACGGCATGTCCTACAATTCCTATGTCATTCTCGATGAAAAGATCGCAGTCATGGATACGGTCGACCAGCATTTCACTCATGAGTGGCTTGACAACATCCAGAATGTCCTGAATGGCAGACAGCCTGACTATCTCGTCATTCAGCATATGGAACCGGATCATTCTGCCAACATCGCCAATTTCATGAAGATCTATGATAAAGCCGTGATCGTCTCTTCCGATAAAGCGTTCGCGATGATGCAGAACTACTTCGGTACGCAGTATGAGGAAAGACATATCGTCATCAAAGAAGGCGATCAGCTGGAACTGGGGAAACATACCCTGAATTTCGTAGCTGCCCCGATGGTCCACTGGCCGGAAGTCATGATGACTTATGACAGCTATGAACGGGCTTTGTTCTCAGCGGACGGCTTCGGCAAGTTCGGCGCCCTGGATGTGGAAGAAGATTGGGTCGATGAAGCGAGACGCTACTATATCGGCATCGTCGGCAAATACGGCAAGCAGGTACAGGCCGTCCTGAAGAAAGCGTCCGGTCTGGACATCTCGATGATCCTGCCGTTGCATGGACCGTTCCTGTACAAGAATCTTCCTTACTATCTGGATCTGTATAAGACCTGGTCCTCCTATGATGTGGAGAAGGATGGTGTCGTAGTCTGTTACACTTCGGTCTATGGCCATACCAAGACCGCTGTTGATAAGCTTGTGGAACAGCTCAAAACCTGCAACGCTCCGGAAGTCAAGGTCCATGACCTGGCAAGATGCGACATGGCAGAAGCGGTCGCAGATGCGTTCGCCTACGGAAAGCTTGTTCTGGCTACAACAACGTACAATGCGGATATCTATCCGTTCATGAAAGAGTTCATCAATCATCTTACGGAACGCAACTTCCAAAACCGCAAAGTCGCTCTTGTGGAAAACGGATCCTGGGCTCCATTGGCAGCCAAGACGATGAAAGAGATGCTGAGCAAATGCGTCAATCTGACTTTTGTGGAACCTGTGGTTCATATCAAGTCTTCGATGAATGATACCAACAAGGAAGAAATCGAAAAACTGGCACAGGCATTGTGTGTCGACTATGTCGCACGTGATGATAACAAGGCCAACAAGAACGATATGAAAGCTCTGTTCAATATCGGCTATGGTCTGTATGTGGTCACTTCCAACGACGGAAAGAAGGATAACGGCCTGATCGTCAATACCGTAGCTCAGCTGACCGATAATCCTTTCAGGGTCATGGTCTCCATCAATAAGAACAACTATTCCCATCATGTCATCAAACAGACAGGTATCATGAATGTCAACTGTCTGAACAAGGAAGCACCCTTCAAGGTCTTCGAACAGTTCGGTTTCCAGTCCGGAAGGAATGTCGACAAGTTCAAGAATGAACAGGAACTCTTGCGCTCCGACAACGGACTGATCTTCCTGTCCCGCTACATCAATGCGTTCTTCTCCCTGAAGGTCGAGAACTACATCGATATGGATACCCACGGCATGTTTATCTGTTCGGTCACGGAAGCGCGTGTCATCAACAATGTCGAGACGATGACTTACACCTACTATCAGTCCAACGTCAAGCCGAAACCGCAGACGGAAGGCAAGAAAGGATTTGTCTGCAAGGTCTGCGGATACATCTATGAAGGCGACGAGCTACCGGATGACTTCATCTGTCCTCTGTGCAAGCACGGAGCCAGCGATTTCGAACCGATTTCCTAAAGAACCTCCCAGGAGGTTCTTTTTTTGTTGTTCTATATTAAAATAAGATTATGAAACGTTATTACATCGTTTACAAAGGCAGGGTCCAGGGTGTCGGTTTTCGCTGGAAACTGATGATGCTGGCGGATCAGCTGAATGTAACGGGCTTTGCCCGGAATCTGGACAACGGCGATGTCGAGGTCGAAGCCCAGGGGGAAGAGGTGGATGCTTTCTTCAAGGGTACTTTCAGCAAGGATTACTGGATCCGTATCGATGACTATGCGATCAAGGAGATCCCGGTCGTTGAAAATGAAAAACACTTCAGTGTCAGATACTGAAGTGATACATGATTATGGCGGCTGCCATCGCGACATTGAGGGAATCGATATTGCGCATATCGATCTTGACGATCTCATCAGAGAGGTCCATGATTTCTTCGCGTACCCCGCTTCCTTCGTTGCCCAGGACGAATGCCATCTTGTCTGATGCTTCGATCTCATTGAACATTCTTGTTTCGTTGCGCAGTCCGGTCGCATAGACCTTGTAACCGTTCTGCTGCAACTTTTTTATCTCTTCCGACAGATCTCTGTGACAGATGTTTAAAGAATAGATCGCGCCCCGGGAATTGCTAAGGCACTTTTCGTTATAGATGTCCGCACAGTTGGGACTGAGGATCAAAGAATCGAAACCAAACAGCACTGCCGCTTCCATGATCCTGCCGATATTCAAAGGATCCTGCAGTTCATCCAGAAGGATCACGCGTTTTCCGTAATGATCGCTTTCTTTGATCATCCGGGAGACACCGAGATATTTCTGATCCTCTTTCTTGCTGATCTTACGCATGACTTCCTCAGATACCTGCAGGGTATCCTCAAAAGGAAAAGGCAGTTCATCGCTATAGACCAGCCTGATCAGCCGATCATGCGCATGAGCTTCCTTCAGGGTTTCATCATCCAGCACCAGAAAGCAGTCTTCGCGATATTTCTTCTGATGCAGCTTGGTCAGATTCTTGACCGTTTTATTATCTAATGAAGTGATCATTTCCTTTTCTGACTGTATCGCAATGTCGCTACCACATCCACGGCGGCGCAGGCATTGAGCGCGTTACGGAATTCATTGCCGTAAGAGATATACAGGCTTTCATCCGCCAGTTCCAGCACTTCCGCCTTCAGTCCCCGTTTCTCTCCTCCCAGCATATACATCGCTTTCTCTTTGAATTTCACATCGAAGATATCCTTGGAATCCTCTCCGCGATACAGACTGTAAAGATGATAGCCCTCTTCTTTGAACTGTTTCAGTTCGGCGATCTCATCTTTGATGATCCGTACATTGAGGAAATCATAGGCGCCTGCGGAAGACTTCAGAAGCTGGTCCTGAATATTCATATAATCTCTTGATCCCAAAAGGACATTGTTTACGCCTAAGGCATACAGCGTACGCATCGCATAGCCCAGATTGAACGGATCCTCGATTCCCTCCAGATAGAAGATATCCCCTTCTGTAAGGTCATCTTCCTTCCGTTGGGAAACCTCTGCGCCGATCCCGCCATGAGTCTTGCCTTTCAGCAATTCTCTCAGCTCCTCCGTTTCCATTTCCTGCAGGTCGATCTCTCTAATCCTGCAAAGCTTGCGGATATAATTAAAATCCTTGGTCTTTTTATTCCTGTCGATATAGACCCTGGATACATTTCTCTTCTGATTGTTGATAGCGGACTTGACCGCGATCGCGCCTTCAATGATCATAGACTCACCTTCCTGAACATGTCACCCTGATGCACCTCGAAAGGAATGCGCAAAAACAGCAGCTGTGTCGGCTTGTTCGCAAGCTCAACGATATTCCAGTTCTGATCGAACATCTGATCGACCATGAACCGTTCGTTGTCGACATGCGGTCCGAACACTTCGATCCGATCACCGCGTTTGAAGACATTCTTGACCTCGATCATGCACAAAGATCTCGCTTTGTCATAGCGATGCACATAAGCAACGTAATCGTGGGTTACCCCTGCGCCATTGACACCGTAAAGATGCTTTGAATTGTCGCAGTCTCCGGAAAGGAAACCGTCATCGGAAGGACGGTTCTCCGCTTTGGAGAGTTCCGCATCATAATAAGCCAGACGCTCTTCGATCAGATGCCCACGCAGTTCGATCTCATCGATCATCCTGCGGTAGGTCTTGACGACCTGTCCGATATAGTATTCGGATTTCATTCTTCCTTCGATCTTTAATGATGCGACGCCGCAGCGTATCATTTCTTCGACATAGGCGGAAGCCCGCAGATCCTTGGAAGACATCAAGAGAAGACAGTTGGGATTGCTGATGATCTTATCTCCTTCGAAAAGATGATACTTCCAGCGGCAGGAATGGGCACAGCCTCCCCGGTTGGCGTCTCTCAGGGTCATACGGTTGGACAGAACGCATCTTCCGGAATAGTTGGAACACATGCCGCCATGGATGAAGACTTCCAGAGGCAAATCGGTGATCGCTGCGATCCTGCCGATCTGCTCCATACTGGCTTCCCTGGCCAGAACCACGCGGTCCGCTCCGAATTCTTTCAGCGTTTCAACTGCCAGAGAATTCAAAGAAGACAGCTGCGTCGAAATATGACACTCCAGCCCCGGAGCGACCTGTCTGGCGATACGCAATAATGCCAGAGAGGAAATGATGATCCCATCGACACCGATATCATCCAAGAGTTTCAGATACTCCCGTATTCCTTCATAATCACTGTCATGGAACACGATATTGACTGTCACATAGACCTTGGCGTCATAGATCTTCTTGAAGATACACAGCTCTCTCAGATCATCGATGGTAAAATTGGAAGCCCGGGAACGCAAGGAAAAGAACTTGCCTCCCACATAGACGGCATCCGCTCCGTACATGATGGCGATCTTGGCCTTCTGCAGGTCTTTCGCCGGTGCCAACAGTTCAACTTTACTCATCTTTGCTGATATTCGTCCTCTGATATAAGAATCCGCTGCTGTAGCTGTCCGGATGATTCTGATAAAGATGATCTCTCAAAAACAGCTTGTTGTCCGAAGTGATGCGATGAAGATCCTTGCATACATCGATGATGGTGTCATCGTTAATGAACAGCGTATCAATGATGGCCCGTTTGAGATACGGCTTCAGTTCCGGCAGTTCATTGAACATTTCCAGTACATAATCCGAGTAGATGAAAGTCCCTTCTTCATTCTCGATGATCGGAAGCTTGTAATCTCTCTGTTCCTCGACAAGGAAAAGATTCTCATTGTCGAGATACTTGTAGTTCTTCTTATTGATCTCTTTGAAATAGTTCGTCAGAAAACGGCGCTTGGAATAGGATAATCTCTGATGTCCGAAGACCTGCAGATCGATCTGACGGGGATTGTTCTGAAGTATCCTGGCGATCTCTTCCAGGGTCAGTTCGCGTGAGAGCACCACGGAGTCGATGCCTTTGCTTAAAAGGAATGCCGTATCCAGAGAGTTGCAGGCCACGGTCTTTCCGTCATAGATCAGTCTGTCGGACAGGCCATACTTTTTGGCAGCCGCAATGATTCCCAGATCATGAAAATAGATCCCATCGGGTTCCAGTTTCCTGATGAATTCCAGATACTGATACAGTGCATTGATATCATCTTCGCTGATGAAATCATCCAACGCGATATAGAGCTTCTTCTGATTCGCTTTGCAGATCACGTTGATTTCAACGATCTCTTTCAGGGAACAGTGATAACTGCTGGTGAAAAACTTGCCGACGATGATTCCGTCGACGAAAGGAATGACCCTTTCCAATAATGCTCTTTTTCTTAAAGTTACAAGCAGTTCCATATCTATTCTGAAGCCATCTTGTTGACTTCACGCATATGTCTTCTACGATCCAGATTGGTCAGATAGCGTTTCCGCAGGCGGATGCTGTCAGGTGTGATCTCGACCAGTTCATCGTCGTTGATGAATTCCAGAGCTTCTTCCAAAGAGAAGATCCTGGCCGGGGTCAGTTTCATCGCTTCATCGGCTCCGGTGGAACGGATAGCCGTCATCTTCTTATTGACAGTCGGGTTGACTTCGATGTCCTGCGGTTTCGGACAGACGCCGATGATCATGCCTTCATAAATGTCGGTCTGCGGAGTGACAAACAGCTGTCCCCTCTCCTGCAGGTTCCATAAGGCATAGGTCATTGCCTTGCCTGAAGCCATGGAGACCAGGACGCCGTTGTTGCGCTGCGGCACTTCGCCCACAAAAGGCTCGTACGCGATGAATTTACGCACCATGACACCTTCTCCCTTGGTATCGTTGATGAACTCGCTGCGGTAGCCCAAAAGACCTCTAGTCGGCACGTGATAGATGACCTTCGTATAAGATCCCTCATCCTGGATATCGATCATCTGACCTTTCCTCAGATTCAGCTTATTGATGACGGAACCCGAATATTCATTCGGAACGGAACAGATCACTTCCTCGATCGGTTCGTGTTTCTTTCCATCGATATTCTTGAAAATGACTTCCGGTCTGGAGACGGCGACTTCATAGCCTTCTCTTCTCATATTTTCCAGAAGAATGGAAAGATGCAGTTCGCCTCTGCCTGAAACCTTAAAGGTGTCCGTGGTATCAGTCGGTTCCACTTTCAGTCCGACATTTACCTCCAGTTCCTTCTCCAGACGTTCCTTGATATTGCGGCTGGTCACGTACTTCCCCGATCTTCCCTGGAACGGGGATGTGTTGACCATGAAATTCATGCTAAGGGTCGGTTCTTCGATCTCGATCTGCGGAAGCGGATCATAGACGTTCTCCGGACCGATGGTATCACCGATCTCGATATTCTCGATGCCGCTTAAAAGCACGATATCGCCACACTGCGCTTCACTGATCGCGACCCGTTTCAGACCCTGATAGTTGTAGAGATTCGCGATCTTGCGATTCTCTTTCTTTCCGTTATTGTTGCAGACGGAGACCATCACATTCTGCTTAATTACTCCTGCATAGACCCTGCCGATGCCGATACGGCCGATATAATCGTCATATGCCAAGGCGCTGACCTGCATCTGCAAAGGTTCATCCATCCGGTTGGGATAGGCTTTCACGTGGTTCACGATCGTTTCAAACAACGGATCGATATTCTCGTTGGTATCCTTCGGATCATAGCGGACGATGCCTTCTCTGGCGATTCCGTACAGGATCGGGAAATCCAGCTGATCGTCATTGGCGCTCAGATCCAGGAACAGATCATAGACCTCATCGATGACTTCATTGATCCTGGCATCTTTCTTGTCGATCTTGTTGATAAGAAGGATCGGACATAATCCGGCTTCCAGAGATTTCTTTAAAACGAAACGCGTCTGCGGCATGGGACCTTCCGAAGAATCCACCAGCAGAATAACGGTATCAACAGTCTTGATGATACGTTCCACCTCGCTGGAAAAATCCGCATGTCCAGGCGTATCTACGATGTTTATCTTGTAGTCCTTGTAGTTGATGGAACAGTTCTTGGAATAGATCGTAATGCCCCTTTCGCGCTCCAGATCGTTGGAATCCATGACCTGCGAAACGACTTCCTCATGTTCACCGAACACATGCGACTGAGCCAGAAAAGCATCGACCAAGGTCGATTTTCCTGCGTCAACATGCGCAATTACGGCTACATTTATCATTTTTTTGTATTCCATACGCAATTATTTTAACATTATGTTGCAAACAATCAACATTTTTGTAGTAAAATAGATATGCATGCACCAGTGGCGGAATTGGCAGACGCGTATGATTCAGGTTCATATGGGGCAACTTCGTGCAGGTTCAAGTCCTGTCTGGTGCACCACTGCAAATGAAAGTCATGATTCGATCATGGCTTTTTATTTTTTATTATTTCTTAATCTATGGAACATATATAATAGAATTGAAATCAGGGGGAGTTCGGTTATGAAGAAGATCATAATTATCTTGATGACATTGTTGCTGTGTTCCTGCAGCAATTCTTTGAAGTGGGAGAACGTGCAGGATAAGTATATGGAAATGGAAGAGACGGTAGAAAACATCGCAGAGAAGGCAGATGAATTTACCAGAAAGGATTATGAAAGTCTGCTGAACGAGATCGAAGAAGATGTCGATGTCTTGCAGGCAGGTGTCGCCAAAGATGATACCGAGACCGTCGACAGGCTGTATGAAACAGCTGTCAAACTGGAAAAGATCGCCGGACTGTTCTCGACGGACGGTTCCGCTCAGCTGGAGCTTCTGGCAGAATCCGTCAAGGAACTGGTCGTTCTCGCCTACAACAAAACAGATGGTTTCGAAGATCTGCGCAACGGCGTCAAAGAGAAGCTGAACGGTATCCGCAGCTGGAGTGACGACATGTGGGCCCCGATCGAAAAACGGATGCTGGTAAAGTGGGAAGATGTCATGGAAAGCTATGACGAATTTGCGAAAGACGTCATCAAGAACATGACCAAGAAAAAGGAAGTCACCGAGGATCAGCTGGTCGCAATGAAAAACTATATCGTCGATCATTATGATGAGATCCGTTATGGCATAACGGAAGACAAACAGGAGGTCGCTCAGGAACTCTATGCCGCAGCTCTGCAGCTGCAGGAATATACCAACAAGATGAAGGGCGATGCGGGACCGAAGGTTAATGCCTTTGCGACCCATGCCATAGAATACATACAGAATGCGTTTGGCGTCCCGATCGAGGACGAGACCTATGACTTCCTCAATGAAGCGGAAAGTGCCAGGAAATGGACGCTGTCCCTCTGGAACGAAGTCGTTGCCCGTCTGCAGCGGGAAGACCTCTACGATCATACACGTTAAAAGATCACGGTTTAAACCGTGATCTTTTTCTATCTGTTTATGTTTGTTTATCTTTTCTGTTTCTCGGCGTTGCGCTTGTCGTTGATGATCTTGACGTGTTCATCGGTGATCATGGTGACGCCGTTTTCTTTTGCCCAGGCGACGCAGCCATTCAGTACGGTTTTCAGGAACGGACGAGGCACTTTGACGAAATTCTTTAGGGCATCATCGGTAAACTTGACATCCGGGTCGCAGCGGTTGGCCGCATAACGGATGGATTCCAGATCTACTTCTTTCGGTGCAGGGATCGGTTCGCTGACCGGTTTGGTCAGCTTCGGGAAGCGCGTGTACCAGAAGTTGGTGGAATCGCGGTATCCATAGTCTACCGGAACCGGCGGGAAGCTGTTCCTGTTGACGCCGTCAACGATCGCGTTGTAGTACTGTTCCTTCATCAGGATCTTGTCGATACTGAGAATGAAGTGTGCTCCGTACTTGGAAGTGATGCCGTTGAAATTGTTGTATGGACCGGGGTGTCCGTCATCAATGTCTTCGACTTTGAATTTTCCTGCATCTTCCAGATCGACGTTCCATGTGCATTCGAATACCTGGAAGGCTTCGGCAATGACCATGGGACGGTTCGGATCTTCCGGATCAGCCTGTCCTTTTTCCATCGTAAACAGGAGTTTCTCTTTCATCTTTTCCGCACTCGGGCCAGGGAAGCCCAGTCTGACTGCTTCTTTGAAATACTTCCTGTCATCAGGAATGAAGTTCAAGGCGCACTTATGTGTCCTCAGCAGATTCTGGCAGGTATTGGATGTATTGCGGCATTCCAGCAGCATCGCATAACGGTCCTTGCCGGCGATGTAGTATGGGAACACCAGGGAATAGCTTCCGATATTCAGGCTGCCATCGGGATTGACCGTACTGATGCAGACCGTAGGCATCGGATAGAATGCGGAGGTCTGATAGAAATTATCGACGATACGTAGATCTTTAAATGAGCTCATGGATATTTACCTCTTTCATCTCTATTCTAACAAATATTTCACTGGCAGATATGAACAAAGTTCTTTTCTCCTGCAGGAACGATAGTTCTTTTCTTTTGGAATAAATGATATATAATAATAGCAGGCACCAATGGCGGAATAGGTATACGCGCACGTTTGAGGGGCGTGTGAGGCAACTCGTGCGAGTTCAAGTCTCGCTTGGTGCACCACTGAAAACGAAAGCCTGAAAAGGCTTTTTCTTTATGTATATTTTTCCTTTTTTCCTGTCGTTTGTTCTATGATTAACTTAGAAAAGGAAGAAACCATGAAAATCTACGATATCTCTCAGGAAATATTCACATGTGAAGTCTATCCCGGAAATCCCGGACCGGAACGTGTCATTCTGCGCAAAAAGAGCGAAGGCGGATCCTGTAACATGTCTGCTTTCAGTATGTGTGTCCATAACGGAACACATGTTGATGCGCCTTATCATTTCATCAATAAAGGGAAACAGATCGATGAAGTCGATCTGAACCGTTTTATCGGCAAAGCCTTTGTCGTTTCCCATGAAGGCGATATCAGTAAAGAAGATGCGGAAAAGATGCTGGAAAAAGCCAGGAAAGCGGATGAGGAAGCAGTGAAAAGGATCCTGGTGAAGGGAAACGCCGTGCTGACAGAAGAAGCTGCCGAAGTATTTGCGGAAAACCATACCCTGCTTTACGGAAACGAATCGCAGACGGTAGGCTCCAAGATTACAGGGAAAGCTGTACACATGATCATGTTGGGGGCAGAAATTGTCCTGCTGGAAGGAATCCGGCTGAATGATGTCGAAGAAGGCGTTTATCTGCTTAATTGTGCCCCGCTCAATCTGGGAGGATCCGATGGAGCTCCGTGCAGAGCTGTATTGATTTCGGATTGATATTGATTTCATTATTTTATGAGACAAAAGCATTCAAAGGCTTTTTTCAATTTCCAAAAAAATCTTGCAAATAACTCTTGACGGTCATATGACCATGTGATACAATCAAAGTACATTGAGGGAGTAACATCCTTTATCGGAAGAAAAGCTGTCATGACGATCTTAGGATCCGGCTGACTTTAAATAGTGAGACTCATGTGATATGAGTCTTTTTTATAGATAAAGGAGGAAAAAGACAATGAATCTGATTTTAAAGTATTTATTTCCGGTTTTGCCGATCGTAGGCGCCGTACTGCTGATGTTTATCATCATGAAGAACGGCTATGTCAAAGCGTCTCCGGATGTGGCGATCATAATTTCGGGTCTGAAAAAGACTCCGAAGGTCCTGATCGGACGTGCCGGAATCAAGCTTCCTTTCTTTGAAAAGGTCGACCATCTGCATCTGGGACAGATCTCAGTCGACATCAAGACAGATACATTCATTCCTACGAATGATTTCATCAATGTCAAAGTCGATGCGATCGCCAAAGTCAGGGTCGATACTTCTCCGGAAGGCATGCTGAAGGCAGAGAGAAACTTCCTGAACAAGGAACCGAACGAGATCGCCTATGAACTTCAGGATTCCCTGCAAGGTAATATGCGTGAAATCATCGGTACCCTGGATCTGAAAACGATCAATACAGACCGTGATTCTTTCTCCGATCAGGTCATGGCCAAGGCAAGCAAGGATATGGAGAAGCTGGGCATCGAGATCCTCTCCTGCAACATCCAGAATGTCATCGATGAAAACGGTCTGATCAATGATCTGGGTATGGATAATACTTCCAAGATCAAGAAGGATGCGCAGATCGCGAAAGCGGAGGCCGACAGAGACGTGGCGATCGCCAAGGCAAAAGCCGACAAGGCCGCCAACGATGCCAGAGTTGCAGCGGAAACAGAAATCGCGGAAAGGAATAACGAACTGGCGATCAAACAGGCAGAACTGAAGCTGGAATCCGATCGCAAGAAAGCGATGGCAGATGCCGCGTATGAGATCCAGAACCAGGAACAGGAACGTTCCATTCAGACTGCAACGGTCAATGCACAGATCGCAAAAGCCGAACGTGAAGCGGAACTGAAGAAGAAAGAAGTCGAGATCCGTCAGCAGGAACTGGCTGCGACGATCGAGAAACAGGCCGATGCGAACAAATATGCCAGCGAACAGGCTTCGGAAGCGAATCTGATCAAAATCAAGAAAGAAGCGGAAGCCAGGAAATATCTGGCACAGATGGAAGCGGAAGCGATCGAGGCTAAAGGCAAGGCAGAAGCCGAAGCGATCCGTCAGAAAGGTATTGCGGAAGCGGAAGCCATGGAAAAGAAAGCAGAAGCTTATCAGAAATATAATGGCGCTGCCATGGCGGAAATGATGATCAAGATCATGCCTCAGCTTGCTGCGGAAATCGCAAAACCGATTTCAGCGATCGACAAGGTCACGATCTACGATTCGGGCAATGGCGAAAGCGGCGTATCACAGGTCTCAGGCAATATGCCTGTCATCATAAAACAAGTCTTTGATACGATGTCAGAGGCCACAGGAGTGGATTTCAGGGAGATTATGAAAGCCAATACCTATGATGCCAAAGTTAACAAAAACATCAATGTCACAGGCTTAGAAAAAGTGAACGAATAAGCTGCAAACGCAAAAACGATGCTTCAAATGAAGCATCGTTTTTCTTTTTTAATGATTTATTTCTTCGCTAATGTATCAGGATATGAACCCTATCCATGAAATAGATCATCCATAATTCATTCTTGAATTCTTTCTCGAATTCTTCTTTCGTGAAAAAACCTCTGATTTCAGTGATCTCACGGTACCGATACACAGCATAAGTCACGGCAGACAGACATGCACAGTAGCTTAAAAGAAAGATCCACCACCAATGGCCAAGCGGCTCCATATAAAGAGGAAACAGCAGACCCGGCAGCATTCCTATCATCATCGTTATGATAAAGCCATATGCTTCTTTTGCCGCTCCAAAAAGGGAGAATTTCCTGTTCTTTTTCCTTTCATAATATGTCTTGAATCTTTCCCGATCTTGTTTTCTGGATCTGAACATGTTTTACTCCTCCTTTCTGGAAATATTATTGTTTATTATAGTCAATTATAGTTCAATTTGCAAACTATTTCGAAACAAAAATGCCCTGTCACAGGCATTCTTCAATGTTCATATGTTATTTCTTGCTGCTGCATTTCAGATAATCATTATATAAAACATTCTTTGACAGATCATGTTTCTTCGCGATCAGCCCGACAGCTTCTTTTGTTTTGTATCCTTCTTTGATCAGCCCGTTTATCTCCTTAAACAATTCTTCCTGATCGATCTCTTCTGTCTCTTTTTCATATCCCTCGATCAGCAGAACCATTTCCCCTTTCAGTTCAGACAGTTCGCACAGTTCGCTTAATGAGCCTCTGTGATACTCTTCATGAAGCTTGGTCAGTTCCCTTGCCAGACACGCCCTGCGGTCTCCCAGGACCTCCAGACAGAGCTTTAAGGTCTTTTCGATACGATGAGGCGCTTCATAGAAAATTAGCGTGTACGGGAAGTTTCTAAGCTCTTCCAGCTCTTTCTTTGCCTGTGACTGCTTGGAATTAAGAAAGCCATAAAAGAGATAGTGATTCGTCTTAAGCCCCGAGGCTACCAGGGCATTCAGGGCTGCATTCGGTCCCGAGACCGTCACGATATCGTAGCCCTCTTCGATCACGCGGTTGACCAGTAAATAACCCGGATCGGAGATCAGAGGATAGCCCGCATCCGAAACCAGAGCCACATCCTGACCTTCATCCAAGAGTTTTATAATTCCTTCCGAAGACTCTTCTTCATTGAAATTATGATAGGAGATCATCCTCGTATGGATATCGAAATGCGTCAGCAGTTTCAATGTATTCCTGGTATCCTCACACGCGATCACCTGGACGTTTTTCAAAACATCCACAGCTCTTGTGGTCATTTCATTCAGATTCCCGATCGGTGTGGCTACAAGAAAAAGTGTAGTCTTATTCTTCAGCGACACTTCCTTCCTTTTCCTCTTTACTGACTTGTTTCGTATACTTTCCTTTGGCGATCAGTTCATCCAAAGTGATGAAAATCGCATGCTCGGCATTCTCCAGCTTGCAAGTCTTGTTGATCACATTCATCGAAGTGATGCGGTATTTCTCTTTTTCGAATTCGACCTGGGAATTGAGTTTCGGCAGATCTTTTCTCAGCTTCTTGTAGGCATCGTCTTCGTACTTCAGGCAGCACATCAGGTTTCCGCACTGTCCGGAGAGTTTCTGGATATTCAAAGCCAGAAGCTGGTTCTTGGCCATATTGATGGAAATACGGTCAAAATCCCCGATGAAACGGGCGCAGCACAGTTCCCTGCCGCACACGCCGATTCCGGAAACCATCTTGGCCTTGTCCCGGGTTCCGACCTGTCTCAAATCGATGCGGCAATGGAAAATCGATGCCAATACCTTCAACAGCTCACGGAAATCGACTCTGTCATCTGCCAGATAGATGAATGTGATCTTCTGGCGATCCAAGGTGTATTCCGCAGAAATGACATTCATCTGCAGATTCAAGGCATCGGATTCTTTCTGACAAATCTCTTTGGCTTTGACCGCATCCTTCCTGTTGCGTTCAAACTGTCTGGCATCGCTCTCATCCGCTTTCCGGATGATCGGCTTGATCTCGATCCCGATATTCGGCTTATCAAAAGGATCCGATACGACCTTGGCATATTCCAGACCTCTCTGTGTCTCTACCACGACCGCATCATTGGCCTTAATGGTCGGATCCTCGGTTGAGAATGTATAAGTTTTATTTGTCGTTTCAAAACGAACCGATATATATTTCGTTGTTTCTTCCATAGTTCACCTTCAAATATATGATATTATTTCATAACTGATCGCGTCAAACAACAGCCTGCGTTCCGCATTGACTTCGCATTTGTCTGCCGCTCTCTCAAAGATATCCAGAAGCTTCACCGGATCATGTGCACGCAACAGTTCCAGATGATTCATGTATTCTTCATCATCGATCCGCTTGTTTTCAAGACAGTCTTCCAGCATCTTGATCATGATCGACAGATAATGATCCGTACACTTTTTGAAGTCATCACGGTCTTTGAACAAGGTGTAGAACTCCTTATAGAACAGCACAGGAATGTAGCTTCTGTTGTCCAGATTCTCGATCGTCTGATAGACGTATTCTTTGGCGTTGAGATAATAAGGATCGTTCAGATCGAAGTCCGGATCGAAGCTGTGCCGGATATCCGACAAAAGATAGGCATCTACGTAATCGAACCCTGCCTTCTGATAGTCTTCGATCAGGAAAGAGAAATCTCTTGTCAGGAACGGGATATCCTGGCAGCGGGAAATGATCGTAGGAAGCAGATCTTCTTTCTTATCTGTAATGAAAATGCCGAAGGTATTGTCGTTAGATGGCTCTTCCATGAATTTCAGGATCATATTCAGGACTTTCATGGAAGCGTTATTGATGTTGGCGAGGATGTAGACTTTTCTGCCTGATTCTTCCAGGGCGGTCTTGGAGAATTCGTCCAGGATCCAGGAAGCGTCTTCCTTCTTGATCGTCTTCTGATAGCCATCGATGTATATGACATCGTAGTATTCGTTGTTTCTGATTCTCTTACATGTTGAACAGGTCTCGCAGGCGAAATCGTTCTTTCCCTCGATGATGGACTGTGCCAGAAGATAGGCTGCTTCGATCTTCAGAGGATTGTATTCACCTGAAAACAAGTAGCTGTGCGCTACTTTCTGTTCTCTCAATGCGTTCTGCAGACAGGTATAAGCGACGGGTTCGCTATCCCTCAATCTTTCTTTGATCGACAAGTTTCAATACCTCATTCAAACTGTCACTGACGACTTCATCCAGACTCTTGGATGCATCCACGATGCGGATGCGGTCTTTGAAACGTTCCAGTACGGCACGGTATCCTTCTTTGACCCGGTGATGGAATTCGATGGATTCCTGATCGAGACGGTCCTTGTAGTCGCGGTCTTTCAGCCGGCTTAATCCGATTTCTTCATCGACATCAAGATAGATGGTCAGATCGGGATAGACGTTATCTGTTGCAAAGAGATTGATGCCCAAGACTTCATCGAACCCAAGCTGACGTCCGTAACCCTGGTAAGCCAAAGAGGAATCAAGGAAACGTTCGCAGATGACGACCTTGCCTTCCTGAATCGCAGGCAGGACCTTTTCCACAAGATGCTGACGGCGGGATGCCGCATAAAGCAGCGCTTCCGTCTTGGGATCCATGGCTGTATTCTTGGGATCCAGGATGACATTGCGGATCTGCTCGGCGATCGCAATCCCTCCCGGTTCTCTGGTGTGGACCACGTCATAACCCATCTCTGTCAAGAGATCGCAGACCCGGTTCGTGACCGTTGTTTTCCCGGAACCATCCGGTCCTTCAAATGTGATAAACAGGCCTTTCATCAGTTCAGCTTCTCCGGTTTCGGCATCAGGGTCTTTTCGACCGCTTCCATGATCTGATTCTTGATCCGTTCATATTCATCATAGCTCAGTTCAATATCCTCTCCGCTGAATTTCACGACCGGTATCGTTTCCGGTTCTTTCAGAACAGAGATGAGATCTTCCAGCTGATCAAACACCTCGATCGGCATGATGACATACTTGCTTTGGGAACCTTCGTCCACAAACAAAACATCGTTCCCATCCAGGTCTAGAAGTTCATCATAGATATTGCTTAGCTTACTGATATCGATATTTGCCATGAATTAATTATATCACTCTTCGATCTTTTCTTTGATCGTGTTGACCCAGATGAAGAAATCCGGGATGGCGCTGATCTCGTCGTAGCAGTCTTCGACGACATCATAGAAGGCTTTCTGTCCTGGATCCTGCAGATCCAGATCCCAGAGGTGATCGAGATAGGAAGCGTATTCGATCCTTTCGAACATGTCCATTAGGACTTCCTTGGCACGAAGCTTGTCTTCGTGTTTCAGCAGAGTCACCAACAATAACAAATAGTCATAAGTCTGGAATTCGTGGTCCAGATAGAGACGGTAGAATTCTTCCGCATTCTCCGTGAGGCTGTACATCAGCGCCAGACGATCTACTATAGCCGGGGTCGCGGTCTTGCTTAAGCGGATGATCAGTCGCTGTATCTTGATGGCTGTCGTGATGTTGTGCAGATCCAGCAGGAATTCGACATAGTAGTCCATGATCGAAAGATAGCACATCCGCTGATAGGCATCCAGATCCGCAAAATGATCCGCTTGGGCATAGTAGGATTCAAAACGGTAATTCACAAAGACATCTTCCGTGAGGATGAAATATGTAAAGAACGCTTCCAGACAGAAAGGGTCGATCTTCAAAGCGCTGGCGATACGGGATTCGAGATTCTTTCTTGATGTGAACATCGTTTTGATGGCTCTGACCTGGGACTTGTCTGCCCGCTCGTCGATCTGATAGTCCTTAAAATGTTCCGGCGTGAAAAAAGATCCGAGATATTCCTCAGGAACATTCTCATTGTCTTCAAACAAGCCATTTATCAGATCTTTATAGCTAAGCATCCAATCCTTCCATTTCTACCCTGAAAGCCAGTGCGATGGTCTTACTGTCGTTGATCGTGCCGTTCGCGATCATTTCTTTGATCTCCTTGAATGTATAGGCATACAGATCGATCCATTCGTCCTTATCGAGATGCTGACCGACTTCTTCCCCTGCTTCCGCAAAATAGAGATAGATCTTTTCCGTACAGTAGCCGCAGGTCGGGATCACATAGCCAAGTTCACGCAGATTCCTTGCTTTGTATCCGGTTTCTTCTTCTACTTCTCTTAAGATCGCTTCCAACGGATCTTCTCCCTTTTCGATCTTGCCTGCTGGAAATTCCAGCATTTCCCGTTCCAAGGCATAGCGGTACTGCTTCACCATATAGTAGATATCGCCATGTTTCAAAGCGATACAGACGCCGCCGTTATGCTGGACGATCTCCCGGACCGATGTGGTCCCGTCATCCAGTTCGACGATATCTTTATAGACTCTTATGACTTTGCCGTTATAAATCGTTTCTCTTTCTACCTGTTTTTCCATGATCTTCCTCACAACATTATTCACTTGAAATCCTCTGATTCCTCACACATATTAAAAAGTCATCGTTTGATGACGTTTTATTACGGAAGATAGAAGACCTTCTCATCACCCTTTGAAAACATGTACTCTCCCCGGGCGTAGGTCTGTATGTATTCGGGATCCTCCAGTTTCTCCTTGGTAGCGATCAGAGATGCATTCTCATCACGTAACGCTTCCAGTTCCTGTTCAACCACTTTCGCCTGCTGTTGCAGTGAAAACATCGTATAGATCTTCTTCAATACGCCGCTTAAGATAACGATCGCCATTACGATCAGGACGATCGAAATCAGTTTTGAAACCAGATTCCCTTTTTTCTTTTTTGCGCTCATGACCCTATTATACTATAGTTCCTCTTTTTTCTCTGCAATGACTTCATACAAACTGAATGCATCCTGCTTGCTGACGGATTCCCTGACTTCCAGGACTTTGATGCTGATCTCGCGGTGTCCGAACAGGATGCGCACTTCATCGCCCGGTTCGACTTCACTGGAAGGCTTGGCGATTTTGCCATTGATGAAAAGGCGCTCGTTCAAAGCCAGCTGCTTGGCAACTTCTCTCCGTTTCAGAATTCTTGATACTTTCAGGTATTTGTCAATCCTCATGCTTCTCCAATTGATCGAGATGGTCGATCAGTTTGAACAGTTTGCTGATCGATTCCTTCTGATTGTCGATGGAAACCGTCAGCCTATTGTTCTTGTAGGTAATATCGATATCCCGTGACAGTTCATTGCAGTAGCCGAAGAGTTTCACGCCATCGATATGATCGGAATACTCTTTCGACAGTGTCACCATGAACTTGCCCTTCGTATTCATTACTTTATCAACTAAATTGAGATTATACAACATTTCCAGTTTCTTTTTGTTGAATAAAGCCTCGACTTCTTTCGGAAGCTTTCCGTACTGATCCATGATCTTGAGATAGAAACGGAACAGTTCTTCCGCATCCTTGATGTCGTAGAGTTCATGGTACAGGGAAAGTTTATCGTAGTCGTTATCCGAGAAATCGTCCGGGATGTAACTTGATAGCGGGATATTGATATTGGGTTTTGTTTCTTCTTCCTGGACTTCTTCGCCTTTGGCTTTCGCGATCGCCTTGTTCAGCATCGCCAGATACAGATCCAGACCGACATTGTCGATAAAACCGGACTGCCTCTCGCCTAAAAGGTCTCCTGCACCCCTGATGGTCAGATCGCGCATGGCGATCTTGTAGCCTGATCCCAGGGCGGTAAATTCCTTGATCGCTTCCAGACGTTTCAATGAGTTCTCGTTCAGCTGCTTCTTTTCCGGAATGATCAGATAGGCATAGGCGACACGGTCGGAACGGCCGACCCGTCCTTTGATCTGATAGAGCTGGGACAGTCCGAAATTCTGGGCGTTGTCGATGATGATCGTATTCGCATTCGGAATATCCAGACCGGTCTCGATGATGGTCGTACAGATCAGGACATTGATCTCTCCCGCATAGAAGCGGTACATGACATCCTCAATTTCCTGCCGATCCATCTGGCCATGGGCGACGCCTACGTTTGCGTATGGGATGCGTTCTTTGATCTTGTGAGCCAGCGCATAGATCATTTCGACATTGTTGAAGAGATAGAATACCTGTCCCTCCCTTTCCAGTTCTCTCAGGATGACTTCTTCAATGAGGTTGTCGTTCTTGTGGACCACATAGGTCTGTACTGGATAACGGTTGGATGGCGGCGTATCCAGAGTGGACAATCCGCGTATGCCCACCAGCGACATCTGCAGCGTCCTTGGGATCGGCGTGGCGCTTAACGAAAGGACATCGATGGAATTCTTCAGCTGCTTGATGCGTTCCTTGTGTTCCACCCCGAAACGCTGTTCCTCGTCGATGATCAAAAGGCCCAGATCTTTATAAACGATATCCTTTGAAAGGATACGGTGCGTTCCGATCAGCACATCCACCTTGCCTGCTACGAGATCTTCAATGATCTTTCTTTGCCTGTCCGCAGGAACATAACGGTTTAATAATTCCACTCTGACCGGGAAGTTTTCGAAACGTTTCTTGAAGGTGTCATAGTGCTGGAACGAAAGGATGGTCGTAGGACAGAGATAGGCGACCTGCTTGTCGTCGTTGACGGCCTTGAAGGCTGCACGGATCGCGACCTCGGTCTTGCCGAAACCGACATCTCCGCACAAGAGACGGTCCATCGGCTTCTTCGCTTCCATGTCCGCTTTCACTTCATTGATCGCCACGATCTGGTCCGGGGTCAGGTCGAATTCGAAGGTATCTTCGAATTCCTTCTGCATCTCGTTGTCTTTCGAGAACGCGAAACCGATTTCCGTATCACGGATACTGTAGAGTTCGATCAGTTTGCCTGCCAGATCATTGACATTCTCTTCGACCTTGCGTTTGGTTTCGACCCATTCCCTGGAACCGAGTTTGTGCAGCTTCGGTACGGCTCCTTCACTGGAGACATACTTTCTGACCAGTGAGAACTGCGACAGCGGTACCAAAAGAATATCGTTTCCTTTATAGATGATCTTCAGATAGTCGCATTCGATGCCGTTCACTTCTCTGCGTTCGATCGCCACGAAGCGTCCGATTCCGTACTGGTCATGAACCACATAGTCTCCCGGATTTAGCTCTTCATAAGAGTTCAAAGTTCTCGCTTCGGCATACTTGTGCGCAAAACGGCCGATGTGGGCTTTCTGTTTGAAGATCTCTTTTGCTGTATAGACTGCCAGATCAAGGGAATCGATCGCGAAACCGCCGAACAGATTCGTTCTGGCGATATTGATCCCTTCCTTCAGCTGATTCTTCAATATCGTATAAGGGATATTCTGTTTCTCAAGACTGTGCAGAAGCTCCTCTTCCTGTTTCTCTTCAACAGCGATCAGTTTCCTGCCGTATTTTTCCTTGGCAATAATACTGATGATATAATCCAAGGTGCCGTAAGGAAGATCGATCTCGCTCAACGGACTGATATCCGCGAACGGATGTCCTTCGATGATCTTCTGTTTTGCGCATTCGCGATGGAAATCGGCATAGACCGCAAACTTCAAAGGAAGCTTCTTTTCGTCATACATCTCCTGGATGTAGGCGATGCTTTCGTCGTTCAGCAGCTTCAGGTGGGCACGTATCTTTTCTTCATCCGAAAGATAGAGCTTGAAATCCTTCACATAATCCTTGAGATGCGCCTGCTCGAAGTAGCAGTAATAGAAATACTGGGACTGGCGGTAGACATCCGACTTGATGTATTCCAGTTCCAGTTCCATCTGTCCACTCAAGATCTGGACATTTTCTTCCAGGAAACGTTTCTTTTCCTCATCGAAAAAGACATCTTTCGCAAAACAGATTTCGACTTCTTCGACTTCATTGATCGTTCTTTGGGTGCTGTTGTCAAAGAAACGCAGGGAATCGATAATATCATCAAAGAACTCGATACGGATCGGATTGTCGTAATTGACGGAATAGACATCGACGATGAAACCTCTGGAGGCATAGGTCATCGGTGTTTCAACGTGATTCGTCTTTTCATAGCCAAGCTCGATCAGTTTCTGGATCAGATCCTCTTTGCGGTATTCCATATTCCTGGAAAGTCTTAACAGTTTTCCCTGAAGTTCTTTCTTATGAGGAAGATGTCTTATAAATCCGTAAGGAGAGATCAGAATGATTTTCAGTTTATCGTTACGGATGATTTTGTACAGGCTGTTCAGACGGTTGGCCCGGTTCTCGAAACTGGATGCGATCTCTTCGGCCCTGAGTGATTCTTCCGGCAGATAGCTGATGATCTCATCTTCCGTAAAATAGGACCACAGGATCTCCTGCAGTTTGTTCACAAGATAATTGTTTTCCTTGACTGCGATGATCGGAACATCGCTGTTTTTTGCCAGCAACGCCAGTTTCAGCGCTTCTTCGATGAGACTGTTGTAGCTTAAAAAACCTGAATCATCATTCAGGACATCTTTGATCTCATCTAGTACTATGGTATTTCTCATTGATTAAAAACAGACATGACCTCATCGAAACGATGGTCAAAAGAATAGATCACGGCATCTGCCGCTTTTCTGACGGCTTCTTTTATCGCGACAAGCTCTTCCCCATGGAAAGAGGAAAGGACATAGTCCTTCGTATCGATCAGCTTGTTGTTGCCGATGCCGATACGGATACGGTCGATATCGGAACTGTGCAGATGGGTGATGATATTGCCCATTCCCTTCTGTCCTCCGGAAGAGCCTTTCATCCGTAAACGAAGTTTGCCTACTGGCAGATCCAGATCGTCATGGATGACGATCACATCATCAGCAGCGATCTGATAGAAATGCATCAGGCTCTGTACGGCTTCTCCGGAAAGATTCATATAGGTCTGGGGCTTTGCCAGGATGATCTTTTCCCCGTTATGCATATAAGTTCCATAAATGGCTTTGCATTTCTTTTTGTTCAGCTCGACATTCAGTTTCTGACACAATTCATCTATGACGAAAAAACCCACATTATGACGGGTCTTTTCATACTGCTTTCCGGGATTTCCTAAACCGACGATCAGTTTCACTCTTTGTTTTCTTCTTCCTTTGCGTGAGGAGGATACTTCTCGATGATATCGAGATTGTTCATATAATTCTCACCGACCAGTGTCCCTGCAAAATTACGCAGTTCTTCCTGATAGTATTCTTCAATTGGCTCTGAGGCATAGGCCAGGGTCGCTGCGGCAAAACGCTTGAATATGGCGATCAGACTCTTGTCGTATTCATATTCGATGTAATTGCCTTCCAGGATATCATTCAGGAACGCGGCTCCGCCGTCTCCTGTTTCATACAGCGCATCCAGGATCGCTCTGGTTTCCTTGACTTCCAGACGATTCTCCAGACCCAGGGCTTCGATCTTTTCCTTCATTGCGTCAATGACATCGAATTTGGACTTCTTACGGGCGATCGCGAGGATCAGATAAAGCCAGACAAACACATCCGCATTGAGGCTGATTTTCTGTTTTGATGCTTTCCCTTTCTTAAAAAAGATGCCGTTCAGATCCAGTTCATTCAACGTATCCAGATAGCTTTCCTCATTACGGATCTGCTGATACAGTTTCAGGATCTTGCCTTTATTGAGATATTCAGCATCCTTCTGTTCCGCCAGAAACGCATCGATCTTGGCTGACGCATCTTCATCATAACGAAGCAGCGACTGGTAGCAGTCGATATATCTTTTGTTCTTCTTGAACATCTTGATCATCAGATAGTTGCGGTAAATGATGTAAACCAGCAGGATGACCATCAAAGCATAAATCACGTATTCCATAACGATACCTCTTTCCTATTATAACCCAAACAATCTGTGATAATTTTCATTTAGCTGTTTTTTAAATGTATCTTCTTCCAGTCCCAGTTCTTCACATATTTTCCGACCGGTATGAACGACGAAGGAAGGTTCGTTCCGTTCACCGCGATGGGGAGCCGGTGTCAGATAAGGGCAGTCGGTTTCGATCAGCAGGCGGTCCAGAGGCACGTTGCGGATGACACGCAGAGGTTCCTTGGCATTCTTCCAGGTCACTGTCCCGCTGATCGAGATGTAGCAGCCAAGCTTGACGAATTCCTTGGCCATCTCCATGCTGTCCGAGTAGCAATGCATCACCGATTTGCAGGGATGGGCTTTCAGGATATCATAGGTATCCTGTATCGCATCCCTGCTGTGGATGATGACGGGTTTGTCCAGCTGCGCAGCCAGATCGAGCTGTCTTGCGAAGATTTCTTTTTGACGGGGAATGTTGTGTTTCTGCCAGTGATAGTCCAGGCCGATCTCGCCGATTGCGATACATTCTCCATCCTGATAATGTTGGGCGTAGCTGTCGAAGAGTTCTTCATCGACCTCATCGACGTCTCCGGGATAGATGCCTAACGAATGTTTGAAAGCGATGCGGTCATCACGGATCTTCAAGGCATACTCGTAATCCTCAAGATAGGAAGAAATGATCATCGCTTTCGTGACCTCGTTTTCTGCCATACGATCGAGCACATCCTGCAGATCGTCTTTGAATGCTTCATCGTTGATGTGACAATGGGAATCCAGCCAGTTCATTTATTTGCCCAGACAGAAGTTTCTGAACATGTGATCGATCAGATCCTCCTGATACTCCTTTCCCAGTATCTGACATAAGTAATGGTATGCTTCCTCCAGATCGGTAATGACCATGTCCAGAGGGGCTTCATCGATATGAACGATCATCTGATCGAGTTCATTGAGACACTGTTTCATCAATGCGATCTGACGTTCGTTGTTCAGAACATCTTCATCGATCAGATTGATGTCTTCCTGATACTTTTCATTGAGATAGTCGGTCAGAGATGCGATATCCGCATTCAATGCGCTGATCCTGATCTCTCCGGTTTCTTTCAGGTCCGATTTATTGTAGACGACAATATGATCGCGATCCCTGTATCTGTCCAGGAGTTCCTGATCTTTTTCATCGATGTTCGCGCTGTCCAGAACGATGATGATCAGATCCGCCTTGTCGATGGCTTCATAGGTCTTGGCGATGCCGATCTGTTCGATGCGCTCTGCAGTCTCTCTTAATCCCGCGGTATCGATCAGGTTCAGGGTGATATTCTTCAGTCGGACCTTTCCTTCCACCAGGTCTCTTGTGGTCCCTTCAATGTCGGTCACGATCGCCTTGTCCTGTTCCAGCAAGGCATTCAATAACGAGGATTTTCCAACATTTGGCTTTCCGATGATGACCGTATCGATCCCGTCTTTGACCAGAGAAAAGCGTTCGGCTTTCTCTATCATCTCTTTCGCCTGCTTCTGCCAGTTCAGGATATATGGCTTGATCACATCATTCGTCATCTGTTTCTCATCTTCATATTCGGGATAATCGATATTGACTTCGATCATGGATAAGACGTCTTTCATTTCATCCATCAATGGCGCCAATAAACGTTCGATCGAGCCATTGAGCCCCCGTATCGCTGAACGTGCCTGAAGATCGCTTTCCGCTCTGACAAGATCATTGATCGCGTCGGCTTCACTCAAATCGATACGTCCATTCAGATATGCCCGCTTGGTGAATTCTCCCGGTTCCGCCAGCCGGCATCCTTTCTGCAAGAGAAGATTCAGAATCATCCTGGTCACATAGACTCCGCCATGGCAGTTGATCTCCACCATGTCCTCACAGGTATAGGAATGTCCCTTCCCGAAACAGGAAATCAGGACTTCGTCGATGATATTGTTTCTGTCTATGATGTGTCCGTAAACGATACGGTTCGGGACCGTTTCTTTAATATCAGAGACCTCTCTGATAATAGAAAAAGCATCCTCTCCGGACATCCGGACGATCGAAATGGCTCCGTCTTTCAGAGCAGTAGAAATTGCACAGATCGTATCATTCAACATACCTTCATTTTAATATAAACAAGAAAAATAAAGAAATAAAAAAACGGACTCCATCATGAAGTCCGGGATACGGCAATGGTGGAGGATACAGGGCTTGAACCTGCGACCTCACCCATGTGACGGGCGCGCTCTCCCGACTGAGCTAATCCTCCGTTACTATGATGATAACACTAAATTGACTTAAGAACCATTTCTTTTTGCATAATCTTTCAGGTATTCTGTTTATACGAAAGCGGTTTCACTTGAAAAAAGCACTGGTGCCATCTTAAAATAAAATTAAAGAAATAATATAACAGGAGGAAAACAATGGGCACTTATATTATTAAAAAGTCTGACAGCGGCAAATATCATTTTAATCTGCATGCGAAGAATAAGGAAATCATCCTGACTTCCCAGATGTATAAAGGCAGAAACGGCGCTTTGAAGGGCATCAGAAGCGTCATGGCCAATGCACCGGTAGCTCCGATCGAGGACCTGACTCTGGAAAAACCAGTCGAGCAGAAGAATCCGAAATTCCAGATCTATCTGGGCAAGGATGAGAAATTCTATTTCCGTCTGATCGCTGCCAATGGCCAGCCGATCGGCCGTTCTGAGGGATACATTGGCAAGCCTTCCTGCAAGAATGGTATCCAGTCTGTCGTAAACAACGCTGATTCTGAAATCGTTAAAGCAACCGAAAAAGAATAATCACTGTTCTGTTGCATCATTGAAACGATAAGGTGGTCTTCTAGCGATAGAAGCCACTTTTATGAAAACACGGTGGAGGAAGCATGTTGAAAGTGTTGTACTTTGTGCCCTTGTTTATAATGACGATATACATCATCATCCGTTCGATCAAAGATGAGAAAGAGACACAGTCATTCGAGAAAGACCAGAAAAAGTTCCTCATCAATCTGGCCATGAATATGTTGCAGAAAGGGACAGACTTCCATGATCCGAATGTGGTTAAAGTCAGGTTCCATTCTTATGACTTCAGCGAGAAAGACAAGCCTTTCGCTGAATATGATCTGATCACGGATGTAGGGATCTATCCCTTTGAAACCAGAGACGGACGGATCATCCGTCATACGATGAAACAAGCCAGGTGAGAACCTGGCTTTTTTCTGTTTGAATTGTCTGCTGTTTTTATTGGAAAACGATGCCTGTGCAAGCCAATGCTTTTTCCAGGACATTGATGGTTTTCAATGTGAGTTCGTTATACTCCTGGGCCTTTGCCATGTCTTTTTCGTTGAACAGGCGTTTGAATTCCACGTACTCGTGATAATGTGTCACTTCCAGATGCTTGTTCAGCTTGTATTCCTTGGCATTGCCTTTGTTGTCGACGATACGGAAATCACTGATGACCGAGCTGGCGTAATCTGACCGCAGATAGCCCTTATCACCCTGGATCGTGACATACAGCGGAGCTTTGCAGTCTTTCGCTGCGACCGCCATCGCTTTGAATGTACCGTAATCCAGCACCAGCACACCGGAAGTGTCAACTTTCTTATGCATATTCGCGGTATAGAAGACCTTTTTCGGCTCCCCGAACAATCCGACGATGTAGTTGATATTGTAGATGCCAAGATCCATCAGAGCGCCGCCGGCCTGTTTGTAGTCGAACGCCGCCAGCACGATCCCCTGTTTCAGCTTGTCGTAGCGGGAAGAATATTGGGAGAAATTGAGATCGACGATCTTGATGTCGCCAAGCTTCGGAAGTTCTTCTTTCATCTTCTTGAAGTTCGGCATATGCACCAGAGTGACTGCATCGAAAATGATCAGATTCTTCTTCTTTGCCAGATCGATCAGTTCCTTCGCCTGTTTGTAGTGAGGCGTGAACGGCTTCTCCAGAATGACATGCTTGCCATTCAGTAAAGCTTTCTTGGCGATCTCATAATGTGCTCCGTTCGGGACCGCCACATAGATGACATCGATGTTTGGATCGCTTAACACGACATCGTTGTCCAATGAATAATAGCCGATGCCATACTTTTCTTTCAAAGCCTTCAGTTTTTCTTCGTTACGGGAAGCGATTCCCACATAACGGAATCCCTTGATCATCTTCGTCGATTCGATGAAAGCGGGAACGATAAAACCAGCACCGATAATACCTACTTTGATCATACTTTTCTCCTTAATAATGTAATCCAGCCGATGCCAGAGCTTTCTCCAAGATCTCTGCCACCAGTAATGTTTCTTTATTCAATTTCTGAGCCTGCTCAAGATCGTTCTTCTCATAGATCTCGATAAAACGCTTCAGTTCATATTTCCATCCGCAGAATTCATCATCTTCTTTGCCGTAGTTTACCGTCTTTCCTTTGTTGATCTGCAGGGTATAATTCCCGCAGCGGCTGGCTGTCGTATTGCAGCGTAGCGTTCCCTGATCCCCTTCAATCAGCACAAAATTGTCTCCCTGACAATCCTTACCGGCAATCGAGGAAGCCTTGAACGTTCCATAATCCATCATCAGGATCCCCGAAGTATCGATGCCTTTTTCCATATTCGGATAATACTGCACCTTTTTCGGTCTCCCGAACATTCCGACGATGAAATGGATATTGTATACATTCAGATCCAGCAGGGCTCCTCCGGCCATCTTCTTCGTAAATACAGGAGTCAGATCTCCATTCTTGAAACGCTGATAGCGGCGGGATTGCTGAGAGAAATTGGCGCAGACAAGTTTGATGTCTCCCAGTTTTTCTTTCTCTTTGACCATTCGCTGATAGGTCGGATTGTGCACTGTAGTGATTGCTTCGAAAATGATCAGTTCCTTTTTCTTTGCGAGATCGATCAGCTTCTTTGCATCTTTCTTATAAACGGTAAAAGGTTTCTCCAGGATGACATGCTTATCGTGCTCAAGAGCTTTCAAAGCATATTCATAATGCAACGCATTCGGCAATGCGATATAGATCACATCGATCATTTCGTCGTTTAATACTCGTTCAAGATCTGTCGTATGGTAATCGACTTCATCCTTGAATGCCAGAAGTTTCTCTTCATGACGTCCCCAGATCGCACGCAAATGATATTGTTTGTACTGTTTGGACATCTCGATGAATACCGGTACGATGAACCCGGAACCCAAGATGCCGATGTTAATGTTTTTCATGATTCTATTATATAATTATTGTGAAATGGATAACAGACTCCTTTGTTCCGACAGATAAACAGGCTTACGATCAGGCATTTTATTTGTCTTACCGGATATGCTATTCATGTGGTTAGGCTATGATCAAAGCTATCTTTATGGATTTCGATGGGACCGTCTATTCCCATACAGCAAACGGCATTCCTGCTTCGACGATCGATGCGATCAATTCCGTCAGAAAAAAAGGCATCAAGGTTTTCTTGTGCACGGGACGAGCTTATCCGGAGCTTTGGCAGTTCGATATCAGCGAACTGATCCTGGATGGCAAGATCCTCAGCAATGGCCAGCTGATTCTCGATACGCAAGAAGAAATCATTTATAAAAGACCCATCAACGGTATCCTGAAAGAAAAAATGGTCAGGATGTTTCATGAAATGAAGGTTCCTATCTATTTTGGAACCCTGGATGATCTCGTGTTGAATTATGCGAACGACTTCATCGTAGCAGTACAAAAGACTGTCAATTCCGAAATGCCTGTAGTTAAGGATTATCAAGGAGAAGATTTCTATATGGCTTCCGCTTTTATCGAAGATGATATAGCCATGAAAGAAGTCATGTCGCTGAAAGAAAATGCGGAAATCACGTTCTGGCACAAAGGTGCTGTCGATATCGTCCCGAAAGGCGTATCCAAGGCGTTAGGCATCGATGAAGTCCTGAAGATTTATGATATCGGATTATCTGAAACGATGGGTATCGGAGATGGAGAGAACGATATCGAAATGTTCCGACACTGCGGCATTTCTGTCGCCATGGGCAACAGCAGTCCGGATTCCGTCAAGGAAGCTGCCGACTATGTGACAGATGATATCGATGATGATGGCTTCTATAAAGCGTTGCAGTATTATGAACTGATCTAAGGAGGATCTATGAGATACGCATTTAAGAAAATCAATATCGCCGCACCGTTTCCTACCAGACAATGCGGACATTCCAGTCAGACTTACGAACTGTCCGATTACCACGATCCACTTTACGCGCGTGTGACTTCGTTTAAAGATGATGAGAACTGGCTCATTCATTTTTCAATGGATCTTCTGGCTTTTGATCTGACTGGCAGAAACGAATTACAGGATTATCTCAGAGAATACTATCAGGATGATCGCATTCATGTGATCACTTCCACAACCCATACCCATTACGCCAACGATGTGCGTAATGACCGCTATGTCGAATACCTTTTGGATCTGCTGAAGAAGGAAACGGTCACGATGGAATACCGCGATACCGGAAACATCTCTGTTTCGTTCCAGAAACGTCACAGCGAAGCAGTAGGAAAATCCCGTATCTCCGGCTATGAGACAGGCAATGAATACCTGGGTCTGATCCGTTTCTATGAGAAGGATCAGAATATCCTGAATCTTCTCTACTGCAACTGTCATCCGACGATCCTGAATGCGAACGTTCCGTATTTCTCTGCAGAATACCCGGGATATGTCTTGAAGAAATTGGAAGACACTTATCCGGAAACGGATTTCACTTTCATCCAAGGTGCAGCAGGCGATATCTCTTCGCGTTTTGTCCGTTCCGGTCAGGATTATGAAGCTCTGAAAGAATGCGGAGATCGGTTGTATATGGAAATACAGGAACTGTTCAAAAAAGATGTTCAGAAAGAACCGTTGAATCTATCCTATAAGGAAATCCCATTCGCATACGAACATGAATTCACGCCGATCGATCTTTCCAAGATGAGAGCTGATCTCTCAGACAGAGAAAAGGAAACGATCGCCATTGGCCAGCAAGTCCGGGCACAGATGGAAAGCTCAGGAAGTCCTCTGTTTGGCGCACCGACACAGGAGATCATCATTTCCGCATTGGATCTCGGTCCCGTAAAACTGGTTTTCTACCCGAATGAGATCTTCACGGAATATATGAATCATCTGAAGGAAAACGAGCTGCTGGTAAGCTATTCCAATGGTTACGGTCCTTACATTCTTCCACCGGATTTCGCTTATGTGACCTATGAGATGTTTCTGGATACATTGACGAGAGAAACCAAAGAGAGACTTATCAGAGTATTAGAGAATATTTGATTCTAAAGAATAGCCGCAATAACAAACAGACCGCTTAAGCGGTCTTTTTTGTAAGAAATCCTGGTTTTCAAGTGAATAATGTATGGAGGATAAGGGCATGCGTTATCTTCTAAGGACTGCGGGTATGTACAGAAGGAGTGGGACGGACCGAACCATGGTCCTGAAAGTGATCGCGGCTGTTCTGCAGATCATCGCCATCATTCTGATACTGCTTACCTAGATGATTTAGAGTAAGTCTCATTTCCCGCAGTCTAATGAAAAGGTCGCCACTGACATTGAACTTGTCAACAGAAAGTAGACAGTTCTAAAAAGTCAGTCTGAAGCCCTGTGAGAGCGTATGCTCCGCAGGGCTTTTGTAATTGAGCTTATACATGGGTCTTTCGTAGTTGTAGTAATGTATGTATTCCTTTATGAAGT